>NZ_JBITGE010000014.1:0-165410 GCF_044456785.1 Micromonospora sp. NPDC050795
GGCGCCAGCACAGCCCACTCATGGTTCGTCAGATCGCCTCGTGCCACACAGGCCTAACGAGCGAGATTCATGATCCGCGAGACAGAACCTAGGGGCTAGCGGGGGGAGATTGAGCGGTAGTGGGTCTTGTCGGTGTTGGCGAGGCTGTAGGTCTGGGAGCGGGACGGGGTGGGGACGACCACCAGGCCGGGGCGCTCGACCAGCAGGGGAGTGCCCGGCGGGACGGACAGGGAGCTGTCCCGGGTGGCCCGCCAGCTCAACACCACCAGGGGCTGACCGGGCACCGGCAGTTGGTACGCCTGCAACGGGGTGGCCCGGTCGGCGGGTGAGACGACGGGCGCGCTCCCGTCGGCCGGTCGATAGATCACCGCCGTCATCGCGCCGGCGTCGGTGTCCCAGCTGAGCTGCTGCAACTCGGCTGGCTCGCCGCCGCCGAGGGCCACTTCGCCGAGCGAGCGCACGGTGAGTTTCGCCATCGGCCAGGACGTCGGTACCGAGCGTGGGGCGTCCCGGTCCCCGATTCGGCGCGGGATGCTGCCGAAGGGGCCCCGGTCGCCGGACAGCACGCAGGTGTCCAGACCGGTGAGCGCCCGCCGGCCCGTGCCGGACTCGTCGCGGACCAACGGGTAGCGCGGGTCGACGGTGCCGGTGCCCAGGTCGAGCAGTCGGTCGGCGGCCCGACCGCGGGGGAGCGACTCCGTGGTTCGCAGGGTCGCGGTCACGCTGACGGCATTGCAGGACGGCACGTCGACCGGTGCGCTGAGACCGTCCGCGATGGTCAACGTCCGGTCCTTGGGCCCGAGGAGGCTCTGCACCCGGGCCGAGACCAGGTAACGCCGGCCGCCGGCCGTCTGCACCGGCAGCACGTCGGAGTAGACGAGGTAACCCGGGTCGGTGTACTCGGTGGCGCGGGTCACCGTGTACCGGTCGCCCTCGCGAGTCAGTTGCAGAAGCCAGGACGCGCTTTCGCCGGGCACGTCGGCGGCCACCAGTGCCACCGGGGCCCCGTCGACCCGACCGGAGAAGAGGATGCCGGACGAGGGCAGGTGCGCGCGGTCGTCGGCCGGCGACCGCCAGCTCCGGACCGCCGCGGTGACCGCGGACGTCGCCGTGGCGTCGCTGGAGAGGTCGCCCCGGGGCGGCCACACGGCGAGGGTGCCGTCCAGGCTGTCGTACCCGACCCGGAGGTCCTGCGGCTTCCGCTCGGCAACCGGACCGCAGGCCGTGCCGGCCAGCAGCGCGCTCAGCAGGACGGGAAGCGCCCTGCCGTACCGACGGCCTGGAGTCACCTGGCCCGCCCCCGATCGCCTCGCCGTCGCTGTCGGAAAGCGCCATAGTACGAGATGTCCGATGCGGCGCCTCAGTTGGCCAGCACCCGAAGCACCACAATGGACACCACCGGGGGTTTAGGGCGTTTTGGTTGCTCCGGTAGACTCCGCCGACTGTGACGCCTGCCGAGTCCCGCGCCCTGCCCGCGCCGCACCCGGAGGCGGTAGCCGACTCCGCCGAGCTGGTGAGCTACCGCACACCGGCCGGCCTCTTCGCCGGCCCGCCCGCGCTGACCGCCCCCACCACAGCGCGGGCCGAGCCCGAAGCGCCAGCCGAGAGCGGAGCGCCCGCCGAACCCGAAGCGCCGGCCAAGCCCGAAGCACCTGCCAAGCCCGCAGCGCCAGCCGAGAGCGGAGCGCCCGCCGAACCCGAAGCGCCGGCCAAGAGCGCGGTCCCGACGCGAGCACGGTGGCGACGGTGGACCCGGCGTCGGCAGCACCTGGCGGTGGGCGGGCTGTTCCTGCTCGCCGCACTCTGGGTGACCAGCCGGATCTGGCTGGACCCCTCCGGTCGGGTGGCCTCGCTCTACACCGGTGACCCGGCGCAGGTGCAGTTCTTCCTCGCCCACTCGGTGCGCGTGGTGCTGCACGGCGAGTACCCGTTCTACACCGAGCAGTTCAACTACCCCGACGGCGTCAACCTGATGGCCAACACGGCCGTGTTGGCGCTGGGCATCCCGATGGTCCCGGTGACGCTGCTCTTCGGGCCGGCGGTCTCCTTCGTGGTGCTGGTCACGCTCGGTCTCGCCGGCACCGCGATGGCCTGGTACCTGATGCTCTCCCGCCACCTGGTGCGTACCCCGCTCGCGGCGGCGGTCGGCGGTTGGTTCTGCGGGTTCTCGCCCGCGATGCTCTCGCACGCCAGTTGGCACCCGAACATCATCAGCCAGTTCCTGCTGCCGTTCATCGTGTGGCGGGTGCTGGTGCTCACCCGCTCCGCGAGGCCGGTTCGGGACGGGGCCCTGCTCGCCCTGCTGGTCACCGCGCAGGCGTTCATCAACGAGGAGATCCTGCTCTTCACGGCGATGGCGTGCGGGGTCTTCCTGTTGGCGGTGCTGGCCCAGGAGCCGGCCCGGTGGCGAGCGGCCTGGCGACCCCTGGGCGCCGGCGTGGTGACCTGCGCGCTGCTGGCGGGGGCGCTGCTGGCGTACCCGCTCTACGTGCAGTTCGCCGGGCCGATGGCCTACCACGGGCTCAGCGACGCGGTGAAGGACTACGGCAACGACATCGCCGCCTTCTTCGCCCCCGGCTCGCCCACCCTCGGCGGCAACCAGCGAGCCAACATCAACCTGGCGCCGAACTACTCCGAGGAGAACGCCTTCTTCGGCTGGAGCCTGTCGATGCTGGCGATCGGCATCGTGGTCTGGCTGCGCCGGGAGTTGATCGTTCGGGCGCTCGCGGCGACCGGCGTGTTCTTCGCCGTGCTCTCCCTCGGCGAGCGGGTGTCCTGGTGGGACCGCGAGCTGATCACCGGGCCGTGGCAGTGGTTGGTCCACCTGCCGCTGCTGGACGCGGTGGTGCCGACCCGGTTCGGGCTCATCACCAGCGTGGTGATCGGCCTGCTGCTGGCGCTCGCCGTGGAGCGGGCCTGGGCGCTACGCCCGGCCGACCGCCGTACCGTCCGGGTGCTGACCGCCGCGGGCCTGGCCTTCGCGCTGCTGCCGATCGCACCGATGCCGCTGCGGATGGTCTCCCGGCCGCCGGTGCCGGACTTCATCACGGCGGACCGGTGGCGGGCGTACGTCGGGCCGGACCAGACGCTGGTGCCGATCCCGGTGCCCAGCATGGGCAACACGCACGGCATGCGCTGGGCGGCGGCCACCAACCTCGACTTCAAGATCCCAGGCGGTTACTTCCTCGCGCCCCGCAACGGCAACACCGGTGATGCGGGCCGGTTCGGCGGTCGCCCCAGCGGGGTGGGTCAGATGCTGGAGGAGGTGGCGACCACCGGGCGTACGCCCAAGCTTGACGACCGGCAGCGTCGACGCTTCGCCGACGAGCTGCGGCACTGGCGGGCGGCGATCCTGGTGCTGCCGGTGCGGCAGCAGAACGTCGAGCCACTGCGCCGTACCGTCGAGGAACTGGTCGGTCCGGGCCGCCAGGAGTTGGACGTCTGGGTCTGGGACGTCCGGACGCTCACCGACCGTTCGGTCTGATGACCACCGGGACGACGTCCCCGAACATCTCGCCTCCGGCGACGGTCGGCGCGTCCCGCACGGCCTGGCTGCGGGACGCGCTGGTGGTGGCCGGCTATCTGGGCCTCGCGGTGCTGGTGACCAGCGGGCAGTGGGGTCACCCGTGGCGGCTGTTCCACCAGGCGGGTGACCAGATCCTCTTCGAGTGGATGCTGGCTCACGCCGCGCATGCGGTGGTCGAGGGGGAGAACCCGCTCTTCAGCACCGCGTTGAACGCGCCCGACGGGGTCAACCTGATGGCGAACACGTCGGTGCTCGGTCTGGGTGTCCCGCTCACACCGGTCACAGTGCTCTTCGGCTCGCAGGTGGCGTTCTGCGTGGCGGTCGTCTGGTGCCTCGCCGGGACCGCAGCCGCCTGGTACGTGCTGCTGCGCCGCCGGCTGGTCGGCACCCGGGCCCCGGCCGCGGTGGGTGGGCTGATCTGTGGCTTCGCCCCGGGCATGATCGCCCAAGCGGGGGCCCACCTGCACATCGCCGCCCAGTTCCTGGTGCCCGCGATCCTCGCCCTGGTGTTCCGGCCGGCCTCGAAGACGGCACGAGACGGCGTGTGGCGGCCCGGCGTCGCCCTGGGGCTGCTGCTCGTCTGGCAGGTCTTCATCGGCGAGGAGGTGCTGGTCTTCCTGGTGCTCGCGGCCGGCGTCTTCGCGTTGGGTTACGCGCTCGCCGACCGGGTGGCCGCACGGCGGCTGGCGCCGGCCCTCTTCGGTCGGCTCGCGGTGGCGGCCGGCGTGGCGGGGGTGCCGCTGGCGTACCCGTTGTGGTTCCAGTTCTACGGCCCGCAGCACTACTCCGGGATGGCGTTCGCCACGCAGGGCTTCCAACTGGACGTCGCCTCGTTCACCGCGTCGGCCCGGCAGACCGTGCTGGGTGACGACTGGCTGCCGGGGCTGCTCTCGCCGAATCCGACCGAGGAGAACTCGTTCTTCGGCCCGGGCCTGCTGGTGCTCGCCGTGGTGATCGTGATCTGGCAGTGGCGACGACCGCTGGTCCGGGCGCTGGCCGCCTGCGGCGTGGTCTTCGCCCTGCTCTCGCTCGGCGACGAGTTGCGGGTGGACGGTGCGGCCACCGGCATTCCGGGGCTGTACCGGCTGGTCGGTGGGTTGCCGTTGCTCGATCTCGCGGTGCCGGCCCGGTTCGCGCTGGTCTGCGTACCGGTGCTGGGGGTGCTGGTGGCGCTGTCAGTGGACCGGGTCCGGGCCGCGCGGGGGCCGAACGTGGCGCCGGGCCTACCGGTGCGGCTGCTGTGGGCCGGCGCGGTCGCCGCCGCGTTGCTGCCCCTGTTTCCGACGCCGATCCGCGTGGTGCCGGTCGCGCCGGTGCCGGAGTTTCTCGCCGCCGGTGGCTGGCGTCCACTGGTGCCGCCCGGTCGGACGGTGGTCGCGGTGCCCCCGGTCACCGGTGCCGGGCGCAGCCCGGTGATGCTCTGGTCCGCCCGTACCGCCCTGGGGTTCGCCGCGCCGGGCGGTTACTTCATCGGCCCGAGCGGCCCGGACGACCCGGCGGCCCGCTGGGGCACGCCGGACCGCCCCACGTCGGTGCTGCTGCGGCAGGTGGCCGAGACCGGCGTGGTGCCGGTGCTCGACGACGCCGACCGCCGCCAGGCGGTCGAGGACCTGCGGCACTGGCGTGCCGCCGTGGTCGTACTCGGGCACCTGGAGCACGGTGACCCGGTCCGTCGAACCGTCGACGACCTGCTCGGCCCGGGCCGGCCGGTCGACGGCGGATGGTTGTGGGACGTCCGGGACCGGGTCGGCTGACTAACCCACCAGGGCGCGCACGTCCCAGACCCAGACGTCGTCGACCCGCTGCGGTGGCCCGATCAGGGCGGTGACCAGGTCCCGGAGCACCGCCTCGCGGGGGTGCGCCCCGAGCACCACCACCGACGCCCGCCAGAACCGTAGGTCCTCGACGGCCTGGCGGCGGTTCTCGTCGGTCAGCGCCGGAACCGTGCCACTGTCCATTGTCGAGTAGATGAGGGTGCTGGTCGGTCGGTTCGGGGCACCGAAGACCCCCTCACCCAGCTCGTTCGGGCCGATGAAGTAGCCGCCCGGAACGGGGAACTCCTGCCCGGTCAGCGCACTCCACCGCAGCGTCGGCAGACCGTGCACGTTGCTCGGGATCGGCACCGGCACCAGGGTGCGACCCGCCGGCACGTACGGTCGCCAGCCGCCCGCGGTGATGAAGTGCGGCGGCGGGTCGATCTGCTGGGCGGGCAGCGGGCGGGGGAAAAGCGGCAGCACGGCGAGGGCGACCGCCGCGTACCCCACCGGGCGCAGCCAGCGGCGGCGGGAGGCGGCCGGCGCGGCCGGCTCGTCGCCGGACGTCGCCGGGGTCGCTTCGCCGACGCGCTGGGCCGGCACCCGCGGCCGGTCAACCACCGCGCGCCCCTGGCGGTGCGCGGCGTCCCAGGTCAACGCGAGCAGTACGCCCACCGCGGCCGCGACCACCAGCGTCAACCGGGTCGGCATCATCATCTCGACCAGCGGCAGGTCGTCCGACACGTACGACCACGGGCCGCGCACGCCGGTCTCCACACCGTTGAAGCGCACAAACGGCCCGATCGCGGCCACGCTGAACACCACGATGAGCACCGCGGCGATCCGGGCGGCCAGCGAGCGGCGGACGAGCAGCACCAGAGCCACCACCGAGAGCAGCACCAGCGGCCAACCGAACCAGGTGTTCTGCTCGGTCAGACCGATCGTCTTCTCCACCGCCGGGTCACCGGCCCAGGTGTCCCTGGCGAAGGTGACGAAGGCGACCAGGTCCTCGCCCCAGTTGTGGAACACGCCACCCTGCAGGCCCCGGTAGGACTGCGGACCGTTGAACTGGAACCAGATCGGGTACGCGGTGAGCACCAGCGCCAGCCCGCCGGCGACGCCGAGCCCGGCCAGGAAGGTGCCGGCGGCGGCCCGGGTGGCCCGCGGCCGCTGCACGGCGTACGCCAGCACGATGACCAGGCAGGCCAGCGCGGTGAGCAGCAGCATCTCCTCGTTGATGAAGATCTGGTACGCCACCAGCGCGCCGAGCACGAGGCCGTTGCGTCGCCACCGGCCCGGCTCACCCAGGGTCAGCACCCGCACCACGATCAGCGGGAGCAGGAAGTTGGAGACGAAGTTCGGTTGGCCGTTGGCGTGGTGGATGATTCCCGGCGCGAAGCCGAGGAACGCGCCGCCGACGAACGCCGCCGCCCGAGAGCGCACCAGGTGGCGGGAGAGCATCCAGTACCCGGTGCCGGCGGTGGCCGCCAGGGCCGCGCCCAGGTAGACGGCGTACATCACCTGGGGGCCGAGCAGCATGGTCAGCGGGGCCAGCGGCAGGGTCACCCCGAGCAGCGAGGTGTTGGCCATCATGTTCACCCCGTCCGGGGCGTTCTGACGGGCCGTGAACAGCGGGTTCTCCAGGTGCCGCACCGAGTACTCGCCGTGCGCGAACAGCCACTCGAACCAACTGTGGTCGGTGGGCAGGTGCGAGGAGACCCGGCCGTTGACGTCACCCCAGTAGTTGAGGCAGACGAAGACGCCCAGCAGCACATAGGCTCCGAGGGCCAACAGGTCGGCTCGGCCCGGACGGCGTCGAGGCCGCCGTGTCGACTCGGCCTCGACCGGGTCGGCGTCGGTCACGGGATTCAGCGAAGGATCTACCACCGGCACAGCCACGACGCGCCATCGTACAGGCGGGGTTCCGTCACTTTTGCCGGGCCGGTGCGCCGACGGTCGGTTTGCCGGACGGTGACTCGTCGGCCAGCCTTACCTGGTGACGGAAGGACGGTCGTTGTCGATCATCGAGCTGGGCGAGATCAGCGACGAGCCCGCGTCGGCACCTCCGGTTCGCCGCCCGCGCGCCGTCGGTCGCCCGCTGCGCAGCGCGTCCGTGTTGCTTCTCAGCCTGGTGATGCTGGCTGGTGCCGCGCCGCCGACGCAGCGAACGGTGAGCGTGGTGCCGGCGTCGCGGATGGCCACCGCGTATCTGGCCGGGGACGTCGTCTACGTGGTCGATCCGCCGACACCCGACGGGGACCGGTACCTGACCGCGTACGCCCAGCCGGCACCGACCGGTGTCGGGGTGCGGCGGCGGTGGCAGGCGCCGCTGGCCCGCACGGGTGACTACCTCGACGTCCGGGTCGAACGGGGTCTGGTGCTGGCGATGGCGGTCAACGCCCCCAACCGGCTGTTCCAGACCACCGCCTTCGACACCGCGACGGGCCGGCAACGCTGGCAGCATCCCGGTGCTCCCCAGCCGACGCCCGGCGGTGTCCTGCTGGTGACCAATGGCCGGGAGGACGGGTCGGGCGCGATGAGCGGGGTGGAGCCCGACACCGGCCTGGTGCTCTGGTCGGTGCCGCTCCCGCCGGCCGCCAGCCCCACCTACCACCTCACTTCCGAGGGGCAGGTCGACCGGTTCGTGCTCCTGCAACCGACCGGCGAGGTGCAGGTGCACGACGCCGGCACCGGCCAGCTGCTGCGCAGCATCGACACGCTGCCCGGGGACCGGTCGGCGTACCAGCGGGTGCAGATCGTCGACGACCTGCTGCTGCTCGTTCCGCCGGGCAGCACCCGGCTGGTGAGCTTCGGGCTGGCCGAGTTGGAACCACGGTGGACGGCGGAGGTGACGTTGGTGTCGCATGTGCTCGAATGCGGTGGTCTGCTCTGCGCGGTGCCGCAGACCGGCGGCCTCCAGGTGCTCGACCCGGCTACCGGCTCGGTGCAATGGTCGGAACCGGGCCAGGACGTCCTGGCCGACGTCCGGTACGGTCGGCTGCTGATGGCCCGGCCCGGCCAGGGGTACGCGGTGCGGGACGCGACCACCGGGCAGGTACGAATCGAACTGGGCGTGTGGAGTCTGATGCCGGTGCTGGGGCCGGACGATCCGCTGGTCGGTGTGCGGCGGGGTGACGACGGTCGGATGGTCGTCGCCGAACTGGACCTGGTGGCTGGTCGGACGCGAATCGTCGACGTGCTGCCGGGCATCGCCGGCAGCTGCCAGGCGTCCCTGCCGGTCCTGCTCTGCCAGCGCCTCGACGGCACCACCGCGCTGTGGCGGTTGACGCGATGACCGGGCCGGTGATCGACCTCGGTGAGCTGCGGCACGACCCGGACCCGGACCCGGTGCCCCGCCCGCCCCGCGCTCATGGTCGTCCGCTGCGCTTCGCGCTGGTCGTGGTGCTCGCGCTCGTCACGCTCGCCGGCTCCGTCGTCACACCAGCCCGGCCGGCCCCGGTGACGCTGCCGGTCCGGTCCGGGTCCGACGTCATGGTCGACGGTGACCTCCTCCTGGTCCTGGAGCCGACCAACACCACGACCCGACGGGCACGGGTGTCCGCCTATCGGTTACCCGGCGGCGAGCCGGTCTGGCAGGCGCCGCTGTCGGCGGAGGCCAGGTACTGGGGGATGACCCCACTGGCCGGGATGCTGCTGGCCACCGGCTACGAGATCGGCCCGGAGGGTCGGGAGACGACCACCGTGGCGCTGGACCGGGCGACCGGGGCGTACCGGTGGCAGCAGCCGGGCACCGTCTCCAAGCTGAAGGACGGCAACGTGCTGCTGCGTAGCGGCGGCGAGACCTTACCGTCCACTCTGCGCGTGGTCGATCCGTGCTGCGGCACCGTGCGCTGGCAGCTCTCCGGCACCAGCGCCGAGACGACTGTGCGGGGCACCGAGCGCGGGGTGGACCGGGTGGTGCTCAGCGAGGTGGACGGGCCGGTCGAGGTACGCGACGCGATCACCGGCGCGGTGCTGGCCCGCGCCGACCTGCGCCCGCCCGACGGTGGTCGGGTCGGCCTGGACCTGACGAAGGACCTGCTGCTGGCCATCGACAGAGGCTCGGGCACTGTCACCGCGTACGGGCTGGATCAGCTTGAGGCCCGCTGGACCCGCGCCCGGCTGCACGTCGACTTCGCACTGGACTGCGGCCCCGTCCTGTGTGTGCGTACCGGCAACAACGAACTACAGGCGCTCGACCCGGCAACCGGCCAGGTGCGTTGGAGCAGCACCCAGTGGGGGTGGGCCTGGCCGACCGACGGCCGGCTGATGGCCAACATCAGCGGCATCGGTCCGTTGGAGCAGTACATCGTGCTCGATGCGCTGACCGGCCAGCAGGTGGCCGACCTGGGCCGGTGGGAGCTGTACCAACTCGGTCCCGGCGGCCGGTTGGTCGGCATACGGCGGCACCCCGACGCAGGAGTGCTCGTCGGCGAGTTGGACGTCGGCGCCGGAGAGGTACGCATCGTGGACGTGCTGCCCGACGCCACCGGGGAGTGTCAGGCGATCACCGGCTACCTGGTGTGCAGTGCGGCCGGCGGGTACCAGCTCTGGAAACTGACCGACTGATCACCAGTTGGCCTGGGCGGGTGGCGGGGGCAGCGGCACCGACGTCTGTCGCAGCACGTACGCCACCCCACCGCTGCCCCGTTGCCAGACCGCCTCGAACGCCTGCCGGGGCACTGTGCGACGGACCGCGTCGTCGTCCGGGGCGTACGGGTCGTTGAGCACCGGGTCGCCGTCGGCGCTGAAGCCGACCAGGACCATCAGGTGCCCACCGGTGTCGTACCCGAGCCCCGGCACCTCGTCGGCCCGGAACGCGGCGGAGACGATCAGGGGGATGCCGGCGGCGACGAACTCCTCCGCCTCGACCAGCGACCGCAGCCGGGTGACGAACGCGTCCACCCCGTGCAGACCGGCGTACGCGGTGTTGAACGGCCAGTTGCCGGCCCCGGCGTACGCGTGGTCGTAGCAGTGCCGGGCGGCGTGGACCACCACCGGGCGCGGGCCGGACGGCTCCACCCAGGTGTACCGGTCCGGCGTCGGCTCGGCGCCCCAGTAGGCGAGCACCATCGAGGTGCAGGTGGGGCTGCACCAGGAGTCCCCGCCACCACCCCACTGCGGGTACCGGCCGGCGTGCAGCCGCTGCGAGTAGCGGGGCACGTCCAGCACCCGGCCCCAGGCGGCGGACGGGACGGGTTCCCCCGCGTACCCCTGGTCGAGGGTCGCGGGGCCGGTGGCGACCGCGCCGATGCTGCGCAGCACCGGCCCGGTCGGGTTGCCGGCTCGCCGGCACAAGGTCACCCGTGTCTGCCAACCGGTGACCGTCGCTCCGGTCACGATCAGGGTGTCGGTGTCGACCCGGGCGGCACTGTCGCGCTGTCCGGGCAGCGAGGTGCGCCGTACGGTGTCGTCGCCGGCGGCCCAGCGGGCCAGCCGGTACCAGTCGGTGCTGGGCGCGTCGTCGTGCCAGCCGCGCAGGTCGACCTCGATCCAGCAGCCGTCCGGGGTGTCCGCCGTCCAGGACGGCACCACCTCGGCGACGGCGAAGCCGACAGGTACCGGCGGTGACGTCCAGGTGCCCCGTTCGGCGACGCCCTCGAGGACGAGCCCTCGACCGCCGGCGAGCAGGCCGTCGCCGCTGCCGCTGGTCAGGTCGGCCGGCAGGTGGAAAGCCCGGTAGGCGATGTCCCGCCGGGTGGGTGGTGCCGCAGTGGTCATGCCCGTCCGTCCGTCGCTCGATACCGCCGGCCAGCATCGCGTACGCCGCGGTGGCCCGCAACGCCGAGTGGCGCGGGCGGCGAGGGACGATGGGTTGCCGGCCGGCACTAGGTTGTCGGTGGTCAGCAGCGAGGAGGCCGGGATGCGGGTACTGGTGGTCGAGGACGAGCGCAACCTCGCCGACGCGATCGCGCGCGGGTTGCGCAAGCGGGGCATGGCGGTCGACGTGGCGTACGACGGCGACGCCGGCCACGAGGCGGCGTTCGTCACCCGGTACGACGTGGTCGTGCTCGACCGCGACCTGCCCGGCGTCCATGGCGATCAGATCTGCGCCGACCTGGCGGCCTCCGGCGCGCTGACCCGGGTGCTGATGCTCACCGCCAGCGGCACGGTGGCCGACCGGGTGGAGGGGTTGCAGCTCGGCGCTGACGACTACCTGCCCAAACCGTTCGCCTTCGACGAGTTGGTCGCCCGGGTGCAGGCGCTGGGCCGCCGGGCCACCCCGGCGGCGCCGCCGGTGCTCGAACTGGCCGACCTGGTGCTCGACCCGGCCCGCCGGGTGGCCACCCGCGCCGGTGTGCCGGTGGACCTCACCAACAAGGAGTTCGGCGTGCTCAGCGAACTGCTCAAGGCGCGCGGCGCGGTGGTCTCCAGCGAGGAGTTGCTGGAACGGGTCTGGGACGCGAACACCGATCCGTTCACCACCATCGTCCGGGTCACCGTGATGACGCTACGCAAGAAGCTCGGCGACCCGCCGTTGATCGAGACGGTGGTCGGTGCGGGCTATCGCACCGCCGAGGTGAGCGCGTGAGCCGCCGGCTGCGACCCACTCTGCGGTTGCGGCTGACCCTGCTCAACGGGGTGCTGCTGGTCGGTGCCGGAGCGATCCTGGTGTTGCTGGCCTGGCTGCTGGTCCGCGACGCCCTGCGACCCACCGACGAGTTGGTGCCCGGCACGATCGTGCTGCTCTCCGACGGCCGGCGGATGGACGCCGCCGAGTGGCAGCGGCAGTTGGTCGATGCCGCCTCTGGGGAACTGCTGGCCAAGGGCCTGGTCGCGCTGCTGGCGATCAGCGTGGTCGGGGTGGCCGGCGCGTACGCGGTGGCCGGTCGGGCGCTGCGCCCACTGCACCAGGTCACGGCGACCGCCCAGCGACTGGGTGAGGCGACCCTGGACCAGCGGATCGGCTACTCGGGCGCCGACGACGAGGTGGCCGAGCTGGCCAAGACGTTCGACGCCATGCTGGACCGGATCGCGTCCGCCTTCGAAGCCCAGAAGCGTTTCGTGGCGAACGCCTCGCACGAGCTGCGTACCCCGCTCGCGGTGATGCGCACGGAGATCGACGTTACGCTCAGCGACGACGACGCGGATGCCGCCGAGTACCGACGGATGGCGACAGTGGTCCGCGACGCCTCCGAGCGGGCCAACGGCCTGGTGGACGCGCTGCTGGTGCTGGCCCGCAGCGAGGCGCAGGCCGGGCGGCAGCTCGGCCGGCGTACCGAGTGTGACCTCGCCGCGGGTACTGCCAACGCACTGTCGGCGATGCGCCGTGAGGTGGAACGGATCGGCCTGCGGGTGCAGACGTCGCTGGAGTCCGCGCCGGTCGTCGGCGACCCGGGGCTGCTCGACCGGTTGGCCGGAAACCTGATCGAGAACGCGGTCCGCTACAACCACCTGCACGGCCGGCTCTGGGTGCGTACCGGCACCGACGGTGACCGGTCCTGGCTGGTGGTGGGGAACACCGGGTTCGAGGTGGACCAGGCCGACGTGCCGGGGCTGTTCGAGCCGTTCCGCCGTGGTGGCCGGGAACGCACCGGTGCCCGTGGCTCCGGCCTGGGGCTGTCCATCGTCCGGGCGGTCTGCACCGCGCACGGCGGCACCGTACGGGTGGTCGCGCAGCCCGGCGGGGGCCTGGAGGTCACCGTCACCCTCCCGTCGTCGGACGCCGCGGCGGTGTCCGCCGCCGTCTGATCGGGGTTGCGCACCTCGCTCGGCCGATGGCAAGATCGCGTCGTCAGCTCGACAGGGAAGGGGGTGCGTCGATGTCCACCAGTATCGGCTCCGCGCCCCGGGTCAGCGCCGGCTGACGTCCCGGAGGCGGAGCGCCCCGCACGGGTCGGGCGCTGATCGCCCACTCGAAGGGGAACCAGTTCCTGCGTGGTGCGCCGGGTACACGGGGCCGCACCACGTCGCCACCCTGGAGGACCACTGTGAGTTCGACGATCCACAACATCAGCATCGACTGTCACGACACGTACGCCCTCGCCGGCTTCTGGTCGCAGGTCTTCGACTGCCCCCGGCAGCCCGACGACTTCCCGGGCGACCCGGAGGCGATGCTTCTGCCCCCAGGTGGCCCGGAGGTGCTGTTCATCGCGGTGCCCGAGGGCAAGACGGTGAAGAACCGGCTGCACCTGGACCTGCAACCCGCCGACCGGACCCGGGCCGAGGAGGTCGAGCGACTGCTCGGCATCGGCGCGACGCTCGTCGCCGACCACGTCAGCCCCACCGGTGGAGGTTGGGTGGTGCTCGCCGACCCCGAGGGCAACGAGTTCTGCGTCCTCGGCAACGCCGCCGAGCGGGCGGCAGCGGCGGCGGCGCGGGCAGCGGCAGCGGCGCTCGCCACGTCGGAGGTTGCCGAACCGGCCTGACGGTCGACGTACGGCACGGGGCACCGGCCACCCTCAAGTGGCCGGTGCCCCGGTCTCGTACGGATCAGGACTGCTGCTCGACCTGGCCCCGGGTCGTGGTGAATTCGGCCTTCGCCTGGTCGGCGGACTTGAAGTACATCACGACCATGCCCAGGCTGCCCCGGTCGGCCCAGACGCAGATGCCCAGCGGCACGGTCTCGGCCTTGCCGTCGCCGCAACGCGCCTCACCGCCGAGCGGGCCGGCGTCGACGGCCGTCATCGTGTCCACCGTCAGCTGCTTGGACAGGCCGTCCACATAGGCGTCCAGCTCCTTCTTCGGGTCCGACAGCAGCCCGGACACGCCCGCGATCATGACGAGGTCCTGCTTGGTCGGGTCGCCGTAGAAGGCGGCGACCGTGCTCGTCTCGTTCCCCGCCGCCGTCTTCATCCCGGCGACCGCCTGCTCGGCGGCCGTCAGGAGCTCCGGGTTGGTGAGCTTCGGCCGCCCGGCGAGGGTGGTCGGCGCGACGACCCGGGTCTTGCTGGCGTCCACCACGGCGCCCACGTCGTCCTTGACGACGAGCCAGGTGATCGCCGCGCCGCCGACGCAGAGCACCAGCACCACTGCCAACACGATCAGAACGATCTTGCCGACGTTCGACTTCTTCGCCGGGGGAGGACCGCCGGCCAGGTTCGGGTCACCGTACGGCTGACCCGGCTGCGGGTACGGGGAACCAGGCTGCGCGGACGGGAAGCCCGGCTGCACGGGCGGGTAACCACCGGGCTGCTGCGGCTGTCCCTGCTGCTGCGGCGGCGGCCACCCGCCAGGCTGCTGGCCCGGCTGCTGCGACGGGTCGGGGGAATCGTGCGGCGGGCCGTAGGGATTGGCCGGCGGCTGAGACATCAGTCAGCTCCAAGATGGGGTTGCAAAACGCGTGATCCTAACCCGGCGCGATGCCCGCCGCCGTCCCCGCGGAAACCCGCATCCCGCAATCTTCTGATCACAAACGGTCGCGGTGGCCGGTCCGTCCGACAGGGACGGTCCGACCACCGCGACGGTGGTGCTGCGATCTCGTCAGGCGGGCAGGCTCGCCGCGCCACGCGGCAGGAACCGCTGGCCGGTGACCCGCTCGGAGGTGCCGGTCCGGTCCAGGTACGGCGTGACGCCGCCCAGGTGGAACGGCCAACCGGCGCCCAGGATCATGCACAGGTCGATGTCCTGCGCCTCGGCGACGACACCCTCGTCCAGCATCAGCCGGATCTCCTGCGCGAGCGCGTCCAGCGCGTTCTGCCGTACCTGCTCGGCGGTCAACGGCTGGTCACCGACGACGAGCAGTTCGGCCACCTCTTCGTTGACCTGGTCGTCGACCACGATCGGCCGACCGGAGTCGGCGATCCGCTTGAGGTTCTCGCTCACGCCGTACCGGTCCGGGTACGCGGCGTGCAGGGTGCCACCCACGTGGTAAGCGACGGCCGGCCCGACCAGCTGGAGCAGAGCGAGCGGGCGCATCGGCAGGCCCAGCGGGTCCAGTGCGCTGTTCGCCACGTCCAGCGGGGTGCCGGCGTCGACGGCCGCGAAGACGGTGCCCAGGAAGCGGGTGAGCAGCCGGTTCACCACGAACGCCGGAGCGTCCTTGACCAGCACGCTCGACTTCTTGAGCTGCTTACCCACGGCGAACGCGGTGGCCAGGGTGACGTCGTCGGTACGCTCGCCCCGGACGATCTCCAGCAGCGGCAGCACCGCCACCGGGTTGAAGAAGTGGAAGCCGACCACCCGCTCCGGGTGCTCCAACTCGGCGGCCATCTCGGTGATCGACAGCGAGCTGGTGTTGGTGGCGAGCACCGCCTCCGGAGAGACGACCTTCTCCAACTCGGCCCAGACCTGCTTCTTGACGCCCAGGTCCTCGAAGACGGCCTCGATGACGAAGTCGGCGTCGGCGAACGCGCTCTTGTCGACAGTGCCGCTGACCAGGCCGTACAGCTTGGCGGCGGTGCCCTTGTCCATCCGACCCTTGGTGACCGCCTTCTCGATCTGGGTGTGCACGTAACCGACGCCCTTGTCCACCCGGGACTGGTCGAGGTCGGTCATCACCACCGGCACCTGGAGGCGGCGCGCGAACAGCAGCGCCAGCTGGCTGGCCATCAGACCCGCGCCGACGATGCCGACCTTGGTGATCGTGCGAGCCAGGCCCTTGTCCGGTGCGCCGGCCGGGCGCTTGGCTCGCCGCTGCACCAGGTCGAACGCGTACAGGCCGCTGCGCAGCTCCTCGGAGAAGACCAGGTCCGCGAGGGCCTCGTCCTCGGCGGCGGTGCCGGCGGCGAAGTCGCCGTCCTTCGCCGCCTCCAGCAGATCCAGCGCCTTGTACGCGGCCGGGACCGCACCGTGCAGCCGCTGGTTCAGCGTCTCCCGGGCGAAGTAGAGCACGCCCGCCCACATGTCCTTGTCGACCTCGGGTCGGGTCACGGTGACCTGACCCCGGACCACGCCCGCAGCCCATTCCAGGGACCGCTCCAGGAAGTCCGCCGGCTCCAACAGGACGTCCGCGATGCCCAGCTCGGCGGCCTGCTTGGGCTTGAGCATCTTGTTCTGCATCAGCGGGTTCTGAATGATCACCTGGGTCGCGGCGGGGATGCCGATCAGGTTCGGCAGCAGCTGGGTGCCGCCCCAGCCCGGCACCAGACCGAGGGACACCTCGGGCAGCGCGAGGGCCGCCGCGCCCCCGGAGAGCGTCCGGTAGTGGCAGTGCAGCGCCAGCTCCAGGCCACCACCCATCGCCGCGCCGTT
Source organism: Micromonospora sp. NPDC050795 (assembly GCF_044456785.1). Lineage (NCBI taxonomy): Bacteria > Bacillati > Actinomycetota > Actinomycetes > Micromonosporales > Micromonosporaceae > Micromonospora > Micromonospora sp. NPDC050795. The sequence continues at coordinate 16,414 of NZ_JBITGE010000014.1, forward strand.
GACGAACGCGAAGGTGGGAACGGTGCTGTCCTTGAGCCGGGCGAAGACCCGGTGACCGAGCCGGCCGATCTCCAGCGCCTGCGCGCGGTCGGCGAGCTGCGGCAGGCCGACGATGTCCGCGCCCACGCAGAAGATGTACGGCTTCCCGGTGACCGCGATGAACGCCGGGTCGGCGGCGAGCGCTGCGGTGATCGCCTCGTCCAGGCTGGCCAACCCACCCGGGCCGAAGGTGTTCGGCTTGGTGTGGTCGAAGCCGTTGTCCAGCGTGATCAGGGCGGCGGGACGGTCCAGCCCCGGTACGTTCACCTGGCGCAGCAGGGCCCGGGTGACGACCTCGTTCGGTGCCTTCACTGTGCCACCTTCGGTTCGCGACTGCGGGGCTCGCAGGCCCGGCTCACTCCTCGCGCTCACTTGGCGCCCTCCGTCCAGTGCGGGTTCTCCCAGATGACCGTGCCGCCCATGCCGATGCCGATGCACATGGCCGTGAGGCCGTAGCGGACCTCCGGGTGCTCGGCGAACTGGCGGGCCAGCTGCGTCATCAGCCGTACACCGGAGGACGCGAGGGGGTGACCGATGGCGATCGCACCGCCCCACGGGTTGACCCGCGCGTCGTCGTCGGCGATGCCGAAGTGGTCGAGGAAGGCGAGCACCTGCACGGCGAAGGCCTCGTTCAACTCGAACAGGCCGATGTCGTCGATGCTGAGCCCGGCGAGGCGCAGCGCCTTCTCCGTCGACGGGATCGGGCCGACGCCCATCACCTCCGGCTCGACTCCGACGAAGCCGAACGACACCAACCGCATGGCGACCGGCAGACCCAGCTCGCGGGCGGTGGCCTCGTCGGCCAGCAGACTCGCGGTGGCGCCGTCGTTCAGGCCGGCCGCGTTGCCTGCGGTGACCTTGCCGTGCGGGCGGAACGGGGTCTTCAGGGTGGCCAACTTCTCCAGCGAGGTGTCCCGCGGGGCCTCGTCCACTCCTGCCAGGCCCCAGCCGCCCTCCGCGTCGCGGATCGACATCGGCACCAGGTCGTCCTGGAGCTTGCCGTTGGCGTACGCCTTGGCGGTCTTCTGCTGCGAGGCGAGCGCGAACGCGTCGGTGCGTGCCTTGGTGATGTGCGGGACCAGGTCGTGCAGGTTCTCCGCGGTGGAGCCCATCACCAGCGCGGACGGGTCGACCAGCTTCTCCGCGATGATGCGCGGGTTGGGGTCGACGCCCTCACCCATCGGGTGGCGGCCCATGTGCTCGACGCCACCGGCGATGGCGATGTCGTACGCGCCCATGGCGATGCCGCTGGCCACGGTGGTGACCGCGGTCATCGCCCCCGCGCACATCCGGTCGATGGCGAAGCCGGGAACGGTCTTGGGCAGCCCGGCCAGCAGGGCGGCGGTGCGGCCGATGGTGAGGCCCTGGTCGCCGATCTGGGTGGTGGCCGCGATGGCGACCTCCTCGACCCGCTCCGGGGGCAGCTGCGGGTTACGGCGCAGCAGTTCCCGGATGCAGCGGATCACCAGGTCGTCGGCGCGGGTGTTGGCGTACATGCCACCCGCCTTGCCGAACGGGGTACGGACGCCGTCGACGAAGACGACGTCGCGAACTTCACGGGGCACTTGAGCCTCCTAGCCGAGGGGCACGTTGCCCCGAATGCTACTCGCCAGTAACCAAACCCGTCCCCCACCCCCCGCTGTGGCCCACCCCACACCGGAGGCGCGCCAACACCCCGTTGATCATGAAGTTATTGCCAGGACACGCCGATGTCGGTGGCAATAACTTCATGATCAACGGGGCGGGGTGGGGTGGGTGGGGTTAGGGGGTTGGGGTTTTTGGGGTCAGGGCTTCGGTCAGGTCGGAGATGAGGAGGGCGATCTGCCACTCGCGGGCCTTGAGGCCGCGCAGGGTCTCCGCCACCGACTCCTCGGTGATCTCCTCCGGCGGGGTCCAGGCCAGCCGGCGGACCGAATCCGGAGTGATCAGGTTTTCCGGCGGCAGGTTGTGCTCACCGGCGATGCGGATCACGACCTCCCGGCAGCGGGCCAGCCGACCGGCCGCCACCGGGTCCCGCTCGGCCCAGCGGTGCGGCGGGGGCGGGCCCTCCACAGCTGGCGAGACCGGCAGGGAATCCTCCGGGAGCTGCCGGGCGTCGTCCAGCGCGGCGAGCCAGGTGCGGGCCAGCCGACGGACCGACCGACCGCCGAAGCCGGGCAGGGTCAGCAGGGTCTTCTCGTCCTTCGGGTCCAGCTCGGCCGCGGCGATGATGGCCGAGTCGGGCAGCACCCGACCGGGAGCGGCGTCGCGCCGGGACGCGATCTGGTCCCGGGCGTACCACATCGAGCGGACCCGGGCCTGCGCCCGCGCCCCCCGCAGCCGGTGGATGCCCGAGGTGCGCCGCCACGGCTCCGCCCGAACCCGGGGCGGGCGTGCCCCGGTGCGGACCAGCGCGGCGAACTCCTCCGCGGCCCAGGCCGACTTGCCCTGCCGGGTCAACTCGGCGTCCAGCGCGTCGCGCAGGTCGGTGAGCAGCTCCACGTCGAGGGCGGCGTACGTCAACCACGACTCGGGCAGCGGTCGGCTCGACCAGTCGGCGGCCGAGTGGTGCTTCTCCAGGGTGAACCCGAGCAGCTGCTCGGTGAGCGCGGCCAGCCCGACGCGTTCGAACCCGGCCAGCCGAGCCGCCAGCTCGGTGTCGAAGAGTCGGCGTGGACGCAACCCCACCTCGGCCAGGCAGGGAAGATCCTGGCTGGCCGCGTGGAGGACCCACTCGGCCTCACCGATCACCGCGTCCAGCGCGCTGAGGTCGGGCAGTGGCAGCGGGTCGATCAGCGCCGTGCCCGCACCAGCCCGGCGAAGTTGCACGAGGTAGGCCCGTTGGCTGTAGCGGTAGCCGGAAGCCCGTTCGGCGTCCAGCGCGACCGGGCCGGTGCCGGCCGCGAAGCGGGCCACGACCTCGGCAAGCTCGGCCGGGGCGGCCACCGGATCGGGGGTGCCGTCACGCGGGGCGATCAGCGGAACGGGCCCACCGTCGGCCGGGTCAACCCCCTCGCCCGCCGGCTGCGGCTGCGCCGACGGCGGGTGCTGGGGTGCGTTTCCCGGAAGTTCTTCGGTGGGCCGACGGCGCAGGGGTGGTTCGTCGGTCACCTGCCAACCCTAGTGCGCGCGGAGATCCGGCGGGTGCAGCCGGTCCGGCGTGTGTCGATCAGGTGTCCGCAAGGTGTCCTCCCGAGGGCCGAACGTCAGGCTGCGCCGGCCGGGCGGCGGTCGGCGAGGGCGGTGACGCCCGGCGGGGGGAGACCGGCGGTGGAGGCGAGCAGGGCGCACCAGCCGAGCAGGTGCGGGGTCAGGTCGTCGTCGACCGGCGTCCAGGACGCGCGGATCTCGATGTCACCGATGGTCGGTGGCCCGGCGAGATCGCCGAACCGGGTCGACATGGTCTGCGTCACCGTTCCACCGATCGCCCGGTGGCCGGCGTCCTGGGCATCCAACGCGTCGGTCAGCCACGTCCAGCCGACCCCGGGCAGCAGCGGGTCGGCGGCCAGATCGACCTCCAACTCGGCTGTCACGTAGGTGACCAGCCGCAGGGTGCCCTGCCACGCCTCGTGCCCGACCGGGTTGTGCAGCAGGATCAGCCGACCGGTCGCCACCTCGTCGTCGTCGCGCAGCACTGTCGCGGCGAGCGCGAACGCGTACGGGGCCAACCGCTGGGGGGCACCGACCTCCTCCAGGGTGATCTCCGGCCGGGGGGCGGCCGACCGCAGCCCGGCGACCGCGCGGGCGAACGTCTCCGGGAGCGCGATCGGGGGGGCCATGTCGGCAGCCTATGCCGCCGTCCGTCGCCCGCTTCGACGGCGCGCCGACGCTCGTGAAGGGCACCGGGCGTAAGGAACGGTGCCCTTCCTCTCACCCCCACCCGGTTGGGAGTGGTGGGCGTGGCACGATTGCGGCGATGACCACGGACACCACGGGCACTGTCGCCCGAGACGGAGAATCCCGCCCCGGCGGACCGGCCGACTCGCCCTTCATCCGGGCCTGCCGACGTCGGCCCGTTCCGCACACCCCGGTCTGGTTCATGCGCCAGGCCGGCCGGTCCCTCCCGGAGTACCGGGAGATCCGGGCGAGCGTGCCGATGCTGGAGTCCTGCCGGCGCCCGGAGCTGGTCACCGAGATCACCCTCCAGCCGGTGCGTCGCCACGGCGTGGACGCGGCGATCCTGTTCAGCGACATCGTGGTGCCCGTCGCCGCCGCCGGGATCGACCTGGACATCGTGCCGGGCACCGGCCCGGTGGTCGCCGAGCCGATCCGCACCGCCGCCGACGTGGAGCGGATCCGCCGGATCACCCGTGACGACGTCTCGTACGTCGACGAGGCCGTCCGGCAGTTGGTGGTCGAGCTCGGCGACACCCCGCTGATCGGTTTCGCCGGTGCGCCGTTCACGCTGGCCAGCTATCTGGTCGAGGGCGGGCCGTCGCGCACCCACGCGAAGACCAAGGCCCTGATGTACGGCGACCCGGAGCTGTGGCACGCGCTGTGCGCCCGGCTGGCGGAGGTGACGCTTGCCTTCCTGCGGGTGCAGATCGAGGCCGGCGTCTCCGCCGTGCAGCTGTTCGACTCGTGGGCCGGCGCACTCTCTGAGGCCGACTACCGCCGTTTCGTGCTGCCGCACTCGACCACCGTGCTGAGCGGGCTCGCAGACGACTGCTCCGGGTCGGAGCGCGGCGACAGACGCGCCGAGCCGGAGCGGTCGCCCGCCGGGGTGCCCCGGATCCACTTCGGGGTGGGCACCGCCGAGCTGCTCGGCGCGATGGGCGAGGCCGGGGCCGACGTGGTCGGCGTCGACTGGCGTACGCCGCTGGACGTGGCCACCGGCCGGATCGGCGCGGACAAGGCGGTGCAGGGCAACCTGGACCCGTGCGTGCTGCTCGCGCCGTGGCCGGTGGTGGAGGCCGAGGTGCGCCGCATCCTCGAGCAGGGCCGGGCCGCCCCCGGGCACGTGTTCAACCTCGGCCACGGGGTGCTGCCGGAGACCGACCCGGAGGTGCTGACCCGGGTGGTCGCGCTGGTGCACGAGCTGTCCAGCCGCCGAGCCGACCAGGGCTGACCGGAATGCGGCGGCCCTGGCGGGTGGCGGTGGTCGGCGGCGGGATCGCCGGGCTGGCCGCCGCGGTCCGCCTGCGCGACCGCGCACCCGCCGGCACCGAGATCACGGTGTACGAGCAGTCCGGCGCGCTGGGCGGCAAGCTGCGCACCGGGGAGCTGGCCGGTCAGCCGGTGGAGTTCGGCGCGGAGTCTTTCCTGATGCGCGACCCGACCGGCGCCGAGAGCGCGGCGGTGGCCCTCGCCCGCCGCCTCGGTCTGGCCGAGAAGATCGTGCACCCCACTGTGGGGCAGGCCGCGCTGGTCATCGACGGGGGGCTGCGCCCCATCCCGGGCGGCACCCTGGTGGGCGTACCCGGGGATCTGGACCGGGTGGCCACTGTCGCCCGCCCGGCCGCGGACGCCGACACCGACGGCGGTCGGCCGCTGGTCGGGCCGGACGCGGACGTCTCGGTGGGCGCGCTGGTCCGGTCCCGTTTCGGCGACGAGGTGGTCGAGCGGCTGGTCGACCCGATGCTGGGCGGCGTGTACGCGGGCCGCGCCGACGATCTTTCCCTGGTCACGACGATGCCGGCGCTGGCCCGCACGGCCCGGGTGGAGCACACCCTGGTCGGTGCGGTCCGGGCCGCGCAGGCCGCCGCGCCGCGCGCGCCCGGCGCCCCGGTCTTCGGCACCCTCGCCGGTGGGCTCAGCACCCTGGTCGAGGCCGCCGTGACGGCCAGCGGCGCGACGGTACGGCGGGACGCCGCCGTGCGCGAGCTGACAGCGACCGACACGGGCTGGCGGCTCACCGTCGGCCCGACCCGCGTCCCTGACGACGGCTCCGGGTCGCGGCGCGGCGGCAGACGCGCCGAGCTGGAGTCGTCGGTGGTCGACGTGGACGCGGTGGTGCTGGCCGTGCCGGCGCGACCGGCGGCGCGGCTGCTCGCCGGCCCCGCGCCGACGGTGGCGGCGGGCGTCGGTGCGCTGGACTACGCCAGCGTCGCGCTGGTCACGATGGCGTTGCCGCAGCCGCGACTACCCGAGCTGTCCGGTTTCCTGGTGCCGAGCACCGAGGGCCTGCTGATCAAGGCGGCGACCTTCTTCACCACCAAGTGGGGGCACCTGCGCCAGCCGGACGGGTTGGCCCTGGTGCGCGCCTCGGTGGGCCGGTACGGCGAGGAGGCGCACCTGCAGCGTCCCGACGCGGACCTGGCGGCCACCGTGCACCGGGAGTTGTCGGCGGTGCTCGGCACCCCGCTGCCCGCCCCGGTCGACGGGCACGTGCAGCGGTGGGGCGGTGCGCTGCCGCAGTACGCGCCGGGGCACGCCGACCGGCTCGGCGCCGCGCGGACGGCGCTGCGAGCCGCGCACCCCACACTGGTCCTTGCTGGCGCCGGTTACGACGGCGTCGGCATCCCGGTCTGCGTCCGCTCCGGCGAGACGGCGGCCGAAGAGATCATCACAGCACTGGGAGGATCGGCGAGATGACCGAGCAGACCAACGCGGCCCGGCTGCGGGAGCTGAACGACAGCATCCGCTACACCATGTGGTCGGTGTTCCGGGCCAGCTCCCCGCTGCCGTCGCTGCGGGACAACGTCACCGGCGAAGTGGTGTCCCTCTTCGACGAGCTGGCCGGTAAGGACGTGGTGGTCCGGGGCGTGTACGACGTTTCCGGGTTGCGCGCCGACGCGGACGTGATGATCTGGTGGCACTCCGCGTCGCCCGACGCGCTCCAGGACGCCTACCTGCGGTTCCGCCGTACCACGCTGGGCCGGGCGCTGACCCCGGTGTGGTCGCAGATGGCGCTGCACCGGCCGGCGGAGTTCAACAAGAGCCACATTCCGGCGTTCCTGGCCGGTGAGGAGGCTCGCCCCTACATCTGCGTGTACCCGTTCGTCCGCTCCTACGAGTGGTACCTGCTGCCCGACGCCGAGCGGCGCGAGATGCTGGCCGAGCACGGCAAGATGGCCCGCGGCTACCCGGACGTGCGGGCCAACACCGTCGCCTCGTTCGCGCTCGGCGACTACGAGTGGATGCTCGCCTTCGAGGCCGACGAACTGCACCGGATCGTCGACCTGATGCGGGACCTGCGCGCCTCCGGCGCCCGCCGCCACGTCCGCGAAGAGGTCCCCTTCTACACCGGCCGCCGCCGCTCAGTAGCCGAGATCGTCAACTGCCTGGTCTGACAGGCCCCGCCCCCACCCCCCGCCCTCGCCCTCGCCCTCGCCCTCGCCCTCGCCCCCGCGATCTTGCACTTTCTGTCCGGGCTAAAGGGGCATAGGCCGCGATCTGGCAACCGAAAGTGCAAGATCGGCGCACCGGCTGCCCCGACCTGGTCGGTCATGGAGTTGTGGTGCCAGTTTTGGGAACCCGCGGGTGCTTTGTCGACCACCACAACTTCTTGATCGACGAGGGGCACGGGGGTTGGGTGGCATTTCTGCCGGCCGGCGCCGCACCCCCGCCCGGGTGCGGCGCCGGACGGGGATCAACTGGTCGTCGTACAGGAGACCAGCGGAACCGGGTTGCTGCCGTTCCACGAGCCGAGGAAACCGAACGTGGTGCTCGCTCCGGCGGCAAGTGTGCCGTTGTGGTTGACGTTACGTGCGGTGACCAGCGTGCCGCTGGTGCTGACCGTCGCGTTCCACGACGAGGTGACCTGCTGACCGTTGCCGTAGTTCCAGCTCACCGACCAGCCCCGGGTCGGTGATCCGCCGGCGGTCACCTTGACGTCGGCCTGGAAGCCACCGGACCACTGACCGGTCACCTGGTACGTCGCCGTGCAGGCACCGGCCGGCGGCTGGGTGGGCGGCGGGGGCGTGGTCGGTGGCGGTGTGGTGGGCGGCGGGGTCGTCGGCGGGGGCGTGGTGGGCGGAGGTGTGGTCGACCCGCCGCCGAAGTCGACGTCGCTGCACAGGTAGTACGACTGGTCGAGGTGGCTGGCCTGCCAGACGGTGTAGACGATGTGCCGTCCGGTGCGTCCCGGCGCGCTCACCGGAATCTGGATCGAGACACCACCGGTGTCCGGGTTCCACTGGGAGGCCGGGGTGTTGCCGATCTGGCCGGCCAACTCCAGGTTGCCCCAGCCGAGCGGTTGGGTGGCGGAGTTGAAGCCCTGCTTCGTCACGTACACCCGGATGTAGTCGGCGCCGTGGCTGGCCTGGTCGAAGAAGCGGAGCCGGAAGTTGTTCGACACCGATGTGGTCTTCCAGGCGCCGACGGTGTCCAGCGAGTTGTAGCGGGGGCTCTGGGTGCGTCCGCCGCTGCACAGCTGGCCGTCGGGGACGGCGGCCTGGTGGTTGCCCCCGACTCCCTCGCGGAACAGGCCGTTCCAGTTCCACATGGCGGCCGGGTCGGCCTGCCAGGCCTGCCAGCACATCGGGTCCTCGGTGGCCATCCGGGGGTTCTGGAAGTCGCCGCCCCAGCGCTGCCAGCAGCTGTAGTTACGGGAGGCCGGGTCGACGACCGACCCGTGCGCCGAGGCGGGCTTGGCCAGGATGGTGGTCAGTGCGGTCGTCAACAGGAGCGCGGTGGTCGCCACGATGGCGAACACCCAGAGCGCCCGCCGTGATCGGGTGAAAGTGGACATGGAGCCCCCGGGGGGATGAGGTCGGACGTCGACACCCGGAATCACCGGGAGTTGCCCACTCCCGTGCCTGATCGCTGGCTCCCGCGACGGCTCTAACCGGCACCATGCCAGCTCGATCGTCAGGCGTCAATGGCCTCGCGTCGCATCGGCGTGTGCGGGATGCCGTCCTCGACGTACTCGGGGCCGCTGACCGTGAAGCCGTGCCGGGTGTAGAACGCGACAAGGTGCGACTGGGCCTCCAGCACGCAGGGCCGGTTGCCCACCACCTCCAGCGCCGCCGTCATCAGCCGGCCGGCGTGTCCGCCGCCGCGCGCCGCCGGGGCCACCACCACCCGACCGATCCGGGCGACACCGTCCGGGTCGGCCAGAATCCGCAGGTACGCCAGCGGCGCGCCGCCGTCGGTGAGCCAGACGTGCCGGGTGCCCGGCTCGACGTCCCGCCCGTCGAGCTCCGGGTACGGGCAGTTCTGCTCCACCACGAACACGTCGATGCGCAGTTTGAGCAGGTCGTGGAGGGTGCGGGCGTTCAGGTCGGCGAAGGAGGCCGTCCGGAGTTCGGTGGTCTGCTGGGGCATCCACCGATGGTAGGTCGGACGGGTTCGCCGGAAATCCGCCCGGTCCGGTGCGAGGTGGGTGGCGGCGGCCGGGCGTGGTCAGGCCGGGCGGGCGCCGACGGCGTCGCGGATCTCCGCGCCCACCGCTCCCTCGACGGCGCGGGCGCAGTGTGCGCAGCAGAAGAAGCGGCCGTTGACCTCGACGCCGTGCCCGGAGATCTTGACCTGGCAGTGCTCGCAGATCGGTGCCATGCGGTGGATCGCGCACTCGAACGAGTCGAAGGTGTGCACGTCGCCGCTGACGGTGTGCACCTCGAACGCCATCCAGTAGTCGTTGCCGCAGACCTCGCAGGTTGCCACCGAAAAACCTCCGTTAAATGGACAAGTGCCTACAGAGTCCTCCAGGTGGCACCGGCGTAGGGGCGGAACCTCGACGCCCGACCGCGACGGCGGCGTGTCGGCGTCGGCGTGTTGCCCGTTGTTCCTGGTGAACCGCCGCAACCCCCGGAGGATCACCGTGATCAAGCGCAACAGGCTCTTCGGCAACCAGACCCGGGTCACCTTCTGCCTGCCCCGCGATGTCCCGCCCGGCCCGGTGAGTGTCGTCGGCTCGTTCAACGGCTGGCAGCCCGGTCGACATGAGTTGGTGACCCGCCGCGACGGCACCCGGACGGTGGCGGTGAAGCTGCCGCCGGGGGAGTACCGGTTCCGCTACCTCGGCACCGGCGGCGTCTGGTTGGACGACGAGTCGGCCGACGAGGTCGACGACGGGGGCTGCCTGCTCCGACTCTGAGAAGAAAACTGCCATCATCGATGGATTTATCGATGAGAGTCTTTACTGTTAACAAAGTTTAAATTACCTTGAGGGGCACCTCACCGCACCTGAAGAAGGAGCTGCCCCGATGCGTCGAAGAATCACCGTCCCGTTGGTGGCGGCGGGCGCCGTCGCCGCCACCCTCACCGTCGCCGCCCCCGCGCAGGCGCACGGCTACGTCTCCGCCCCACCGAGCCGGCAGGCGCTCTGCGCGCAGGGCCGGGTGCCCGACTGCGGGCAGATCAAGTACGAGCCGCAGAGCGTCGAAGGGCCCAAGGGCCTGCGCAGCTGCAATGCCGGCATCTCGCAGTTCGCCGTCCTCAACGACGACAGCCGGGGCTGGCCGGCCACCTCGGTGGGCAGCTCGCTGACGTTTACCTGGGTGAACACGGCCCGGCACGCCACCAGCAACTGGGAGTACTGGATCGGCAACACCCGCGTCGGCGTGGTCAACGGCAACAACCAGCAGCCGGGCGCCACGGTGTCGCACAACGTCAACCTCGGCGGCTTCTCGGGCCGGCAGAAGATCCTCGCGGTGTGGAACATCTCCGACACGGCGAACGCCTTCTACTCCTGCATCGACGTGCAGATCGGTGGCGGCGGGTCGAACCCGACCCCGAGCCCGACGCCGACCCCAACCGCCACCCCACGGCCCACCCCGACCCCGACCCCCACCCCGACCAACCCGCCCACCCAGGGCGGCACGTGGGCGACAGGCCGGGCGTACCAGGTCGGCGACCAGGTCACCTACGGCGGAGCCACGTACCGCTGCCGGCAGGCGCACACCGCGATCCCGGGCTGGGAGCCGCCGAACGTACCGGCGCTCTGGCTCCAGGTCTGACCGCACGGGTGCGGCCCCTGGTCGCACCCGTGTCGCCGCTCTCGCGTGAACGGAGGCAACCGGCATGCCCCGCCGTACCCCGCTGGCCTTCCTCGTCGCGGCCCTGCTGCTCACCGGAGCCTGCGCCGGACCGCCCACGTCGAGCCCGTCGACCCTGCCGCAGCCGACACCCACGTCCCCGGCCGGCTCGGCGGCGGCCGGGTCCGCGGGTGCCGGGTCCCCGATCGGGGCCGACGCGATGAGCGGGATCGACGTGGTGTTCCTGAGCACCATGGTCGGGCACAGCGAACGCACCCTGCAGATCGTCCAGCTGGCCCGCGACCGGGTACGCGACGACGCGCTGCGCACCCTGGCCGCCGCCGTCGAGGCGACCGAGGCCGACGAGCTGGCCGCCATGCGCGGCTGGTTGCCCACGGCCGGGCCGGGCGCCAGCGCGGCCGCACACCACCACGACGGGCACGGCGACGACGCCGCGCTCGACCGGCTGCGGACCGCGCCGGACGCGGACGTCGACCGCGTGCTGCGCGAGGTGCTCGCCGACCACCAACGATGGGCCGCCGACCTGGCCAGATCCCAGGTCGGTGTCGGCCGCAACGAGCAGGTCCGCGACCTGGCCCGCCGGATCGAGCAGTCCCGGACCGCCGAGGTCGAACTGCTCAGGGGTACGCCCTGAGCGGCTCCTCGCTCAGCGGGGTTCCAGCTTGATGGAGACCGAGTTGACGCAGTGCCGGGTGTCCTTCGGGGTGAAGCCCTCGCCGTGGAAGACGTGCCCGAGGTGACTGTCGCAGCGGGCGCAGCGGATCTCCGTACGGGCCATGCCGAGGCTGCGGTCCTCGATCTCCTTGACCCGGCCCGGGATGGCGTCGTCGAAGCTCGGCCAGCCGCAGTGCGAGTCGAACTTCGTGTCGCTGGAGAACAACTCCAGCCCGCAGGCGCGGCAGTGGTAGACCCCCTGGGTCTTCGTGTCCACGTACTCGCCCGTCCACGGGCGTTCGGTGCCGGCCTCCCGGAGAACGTGGAACTCCTCGGGGGTCAGTCGGACCCGCCACTCTTCGTCGGTACGGGGCAGCTCGTTGTCGTCAAGACTCACCCGTCAACGGTACGTCGAACGTCGGGGGCGTGGCATAAGGTCGCGGGATGGGTGGCACCAAGGCTGCGGCCGCCGAGGTCGAAGTAGCCGGGCACACCGTCCGGTTGAGCAGTCCGGATCGGGTGATCTTCCCGCAGCGGGGGTTCACCAAGGCGGACGTCTTCCACTACTACCTCGCGGTCGGCGACGGGATCATGCGCGCCCTGCGGGACCGGCCCACCACCCTGCAACGCTTCCCCGAGGGCGTCGAGGGCGAGGCCTTCTTTCAGAAGCGGGTGCCCACCCGGGGGGTGCCGCCCTGGGTGACGACCGCCCAGATCACCTTCCCGAGCGGTCGGAACGCCGCGGAGCTCTGCCCGGCCGACCTGGCGCACGTGGCCTGGGCGGCGCAGATGGGCACCATCGTCTTCCACCCGTGGCCCGTGCGGGCCGCCGACGTCGACCGCCCCGACGAGCTGCGCATCGACCTGGACCCGCAGCCCGGCACCGACTTCGCCGACGCCGCGCGGGCCGCCGGCGAGGTCCGCGCGCTCCTCGACGAGCTGGGCGCGACCGGCTGGCCGAAGACCTCCGGCGGTCGGGGCGTGCACGTCTACCTGCGCATCCAACCCCGCTGGACGTTCACCGAGGTGCGCCGGGCCACCATCGCGCTGGCCCGGGAGGTGGAACGCCGCAACCCCGACCTGGTCACCACTGCCTGGTGGAAGGAGGAGCGCGGCACCCGGGTCTTCGTCGACTTCAACCAGATGGCGCGCGACCGCACGATCGCCTGCGCGTACTCGCTGCGGGCCAACGCGCGGGCCACCGTCTCCACCCCGGTCACCTGGGACGAGCTACCCGACGTCGACCCGGACGACTTCGACCTGCGCACCGTGCCGGCCCGGCTCGCCGAGCGAGGTGACCCGCACGCCGGGATCGACGACGCACCGTGGGACATCACCCCGCTGCTGGAGTGGGCCGAGCGCGACGTCGCCGCCGGCCAGGGCGACCTGCCGTACCCGCCGGACCACCCGAAGATGCCCGGCGAGCCCAAGCGGGTGCAGCCCAGCCGCGCCAAGCGCACCCCCGACGGTCCGTGACCGCCCCGCCGCCTCACGGTTGTGGCGGGGCCGTCCACGCCAGGAACCTGGTGAACAGCTCCTGCGGGTCGGGTCCCGGCTCGGGATTGAGCTGGTACAGGTCGGCCGTCGCGTCGAACAACTGGCTCGCCAGGTAGATCGACAGCCCCACCCGATCCGACCCGTACTGCACTCGTAGCAACATCCGGGCGAGTGCGCATGGCCAGGCGGCGGCGCACACCCGACAGAGCCACGAGGGCCGGCGTGGCAGGTGCTGGTGCACCGGGTGCAGGTTGCTCAGCGGCCCGCCTCCAGCCGGCCTCCAACTCGACGTAGACATGCCCTTTACGGTGACCGGTAAGTTGCCCCGGGTCAAGGAGCCAGGTCATCTGTTTAACGTCCGGCATATGGATCTGGTAGGCGCTGCGGAGATTCGCGCGATGCTCGGTGGCATCAGCAAGCAGCGCGTTTATGTGATCACCAGCCATCGGAACTTCCCGGAACCCGTGGCCGACCTGGTCCAGGGCAAGGTCTGGCGGAGGTCGGACGTGGTGGCCTGGATCCGGGAGCACCGGCCGGAGTTGGCCGAGGGCTGACCCGGGCCCGGATCGGGTGGGCGGGCGTCCTCGATCTGCGTGGCCGCTTGTTGTCGTACACCTGTTCTAGATTCTGACTGTGATCGATGAGTTGGCGCGGGCGGAGGGTGCGGTGGCGGCCTGCACCGACGCCCCGGCCTGGGCACTTGCCGAGCACGATCTGATCGCGGTGCTCGATGCCACGCACCGGTTGCAGCAGCGGCTGGCGGCGGTGCAGTTGGCGGCGGTCCGCGAGTTGGACGGTCGAGGCACAGCAGTCGCGCAGGGTGCCTCCTCGACGACCGTGTGGCTGCGGCATCGCCTGCGCCTCGACGTCTCGGCCGCGCGCCGGCTGGTCGGCCTCGCCGCCTCGCTCGACGTGGCCCCGCCCGCCGTGCGCGACGCCCTGGCGGGCGCGGCGGTCAGCGTGGAGCAGGCCCGGGTCATCGCCGACACGGCCGCCACGGTGTCGGCGTCGGCGGGCGTCGAGGTGGCCGACAAGGCGGTCGGCGTGCTCGTCGAGTGGGCCGGGCAGTTCGATCCCACCCTGCTACGTCGGCTGGGCACCCGCATCCTCGACCACGTCGCCCCCGACCTCGCCGACGCCGCCGCTGCGGCGGCCCTGGCTGCCGAGGCCGCCCGCGCGGCCCGCGACCGGCACGTCACCATTTCCACCCATGCCGACGGCCGGCTGCGACTCAGCGGCACCCTCGACGCCGAGTCCGCCGCCCTGCTGCGCGCCGCCATCGACCCGCTCAGCGCACCCCTCGGGCCCGACGACACCCGCTGTGCCGGGCAGCGTCGCCACGACGCCCTCGCGGACGTGTGCCGGCTGGCGCTTCGTGCCGGTGAACTGCCCGAGAACGGTGGTGACCCGGCCCAGATTGTCGTCACCACAGACTACGACGGGCTGACGCGGCAGTTGGGCGCCGGCACCCTCGACGTCGGTCCGCGGCTCACTCCCGATACGGTGCGCCGGCTCGCCTGTGACGCCGCCGTCCTGCCGACAGTGCTCGGCGGCGCGGGCCAGGTTCTCGACGTGGGCCGGCAACGCCGCCTGATCACGGGGCCGCTGCGGCGGGCCCTGGTGCTGCGCGACGGCGGCTGCGCCTTCCCCGGCTGCGACCGGCCGGCGCGCTGGTGCGCCGCCCACCACATCCGGCACTGGGCCGACGGCGGCCCGACCAGCCTCGACAACGCGGTGCTGCTCTGCGGCCACCATCACCGGCACGTCCACCAGAGCGACTGGGTCGTCCGACTGGGAGACGACGGGCACCCGGAGTTCATCCCGCCGGCCTGGATCGACCCCGACCAACTCCCGCGCCGCAACCACTACCACCGACGGACGTAGGCCGATCAGACGCTGCATCGTCACCACCCGGCCCCGGCCCCGGCTTCCGGGCGACGGTTGATATCCGCGCCTCGTCGTGAACCCCGGCAAGCTGCGCCATCTCGGCCCGTTCAGCGACCTCGGTGGGCGGATCCGCGCCGGCCGAGACAGTTGACGTTGTCGATATTCTGCAGAGGCTCGTCGGGGGAGGGTCGCTGATGCTCACGGACGTCGCGTCGATACGCGTGATCGCCTACTTCCCGTGTCAGTTGTCCGCCGAAACCGGGTCCCGGCGCGACGTGCCGGCGGGATGGCACGTCACCGACGGCCTCAACGACCTCGCCCTGCAGCCCTACGGTCAACGGCTGCTCGACGAGCTGCTGGCCAGCATGCCCCGGCCCACCGTGGAGATCAGTGGTGGCCCGGAGGTCCTGCGGGTGGCCGGCGAGGAGGTCGACGCCTCCCTGCTGCCCACCACGAGCGCTGGCGCGTGGCAGGTGGTCTCGGCCCGGATCAGCCTCTGGAACGTCGACTGTGGTCTGTTGTGCGTCACCTACGAGCTGCCGGACGGCATCATCGGTGTCACC
This sequence comes from Micromonospora sp. NPDC050795, assembly GCF_044456785.1. Taxonomy (NCBI): domain Bacteria; kingdom Bacillati; phylum Actinomycetota; class Actinomycetes; order Micromonosporales; family Micromonosporaceae; genus Micromonospora; species Micromonospora sp. NPDC050795. The sequence goes on from NZ_JBITGE010000014.1 coordinate 31,913, forward strand.
GGCGACGTGGTCGCCGACGTTGCCCCGCCGGTGCAGCGGATGGTGCCCGCGGTGACCCGGCTGCTGCGAGCCGTCCTGCCGGCGCCGGTCGGGGCGGACGAGGTGTTCGTCCTCTGGGCCAACACCACTTTCGCCGTCCGGGTGGGCCCGGGCTGCGATCCGGCGCGGCGGCGGGCCATCGCCGAGGCGCTGACCCCGGACGGCGTGGACTGCACGCCCGACGGGGCGAGGGACGGCGTGCTGCGGGTCGGTTCGCACACCACGGCGGTGGTCAGTGACTTCGGGTCCCGTACGGGCCTGCTGTTGTCGCGGTTGACCGGGGTTCACCACGTCTGCTGGGCGGCGGCCCTGCGCTACGACGCGGTGCTGTCGGCGGAGCTGTCCCAGATCGACCCGGGGCGCGCCGACGTCTCGATGAGCGTTCTCGAAGAGCAGGCCAAGCGCATCCTCACCGGTTACCACCGCATCCGCCTGTTCCGGCTCGGATATTCGTCGGTGGAGGCGCACCTCGACGCGGCCGGTGGCACGGTGTGGAACGCCCTGGAGCAGCAGTGGAAGTTTCGTCTCGTCCTCACCACGCTGGACGAGCGGCTCGACTTCGTCCGAACGTTGCACCAGCAACTGGTCGGCCGGCTGCAGGACCGCCGTTCCCGCCTGCTCAACGAACTGGTTCTGGCCTTCACCTTCCTCAACATCTTCGCCATCGTGCTCGCCGCCCTGACCTTCGTGGCGTTGCCGAGCCTCGACGCGGGGCTCCTGGCCTCGATGATCGGGCTGGTGATGCTCCTCGTGAACCTGAGCGCGTACCTCGCCTTCCGCCGGAAGATCAACGACCCGGGGCGGAACCTGCGCGCCTGAGCCGGACAGCACCGCCGGCTGTCGGACCCGGGGGTTAGCCTGCCGGCATGACGAGCGCCGAGCTGGATGAGCTGATCGTCGCGGACGCCGACGCCCTGCGCGTGTGGTTGTCGGCCCACCACGCCACATCCCCCGGTGTCTGGCTCGCCCTGACCAGGAAGGGCGGCACGGTCACGACGCTGACCTGGCAGCAGGCGGTCGACGAGGCCCTGTGCGTCGGCTGGATCGACGGTCAGGCCCGTAAGCGGGATGAGGAGTCGTCCTGGATCCGGTTCACCCCGCGCCGGGCGCGCAGTGTCTGGTCCCAACGCAACGTGGCGAACGTGGCCCGGCTGGAGGAGCAGGGGCTGATGTTGCCGGCGGGCCGCGCCGCGGTGGACGCCGCGAAGGCGGATGGGCGGTGGGCCGCCGCCTACGCTCCGCCGTCCGAGGCGGAGGTGCCGGCCGACCTGCTCGCCGCCATCGCCGCCGAGCCCGCCGCCCAGGCGATGCTCGACGTGCTCACCAAGGCCAACCGGTTCGCTCTCATCCATCGCCTCAACGCTGTCAAACGGGCGGAGACCCGCGAGCGCAAGATCGGTGAGTTCGTCGCCATGCTGGCCCGTCACGAGACGTTCTACCCCCAGAAGGCGAAGCCGGCACCTGAGCCGACGCTTCCGTGACCGGGCTGCCTCGACCGAGACAACCGATTGACTTTCGATAGCTAGCGAGCGAAACTCGATGCATGGTTACTGAGCATCGAGCGGTTGCCGCTCTCCGAGTTTTCCTCGTGGTGCTGTTCGGGGTCCTTGTGGTGTTCCAGACCCTCTCGCTGCCCGGGCAGTTCAGGTACATGGCCGAGCAGTCGCCGCAGGACGCCCACCTCAGGTGGCCGGCGACCGCCGTGACGGTCTTCTGGGTGCTCTGCGTCCAGGTGGTCATCGTCGCGACCTGGCAGCTGCTCAGCCTGGTCAAGAACGACCGCATCTTCACCGAGGCGTCCCTCAAGTGGGTGGACGCGATCGTCTGGGCCATCGCCGCGGCGTGGGTGGTGCTGGTGGCTGTCTTCCTCTGGGTCGGGTTCAACGCGGACGACCCGGGGCTGCCGCTACTGCTGTTCCTGCTGACAGTGGGCGTCAGCGTGCTGGGGCTCCTCATGGTGGTGATGCGGGCGCTGTTGCGGCAGGCCACCACCCTGCGGACCGACATGGAAGCGGTGATCTGATGCCCATCGTCGTCCGCATCGACGTGGAGTTGGCCAAGCGAAAGATGAGCGTCGGAGAGTTCGCCGAGCGCGTCGGGCTCACCCCCGCCAACGTGGCGGTGCTCAAGAACGGCCGCGCCAAGGCGGTCCGCTTCAGCACCCTCGAAGCGATGTGCCGAGTGCTCGACTGTCAACCCGGAGACCTGCTGGAGTGGGTCGAGGAAGAAACCCCATGAGGTACGTCCTGATCGTCGGCGTCGTCCTCTCGGTGGCGCTCGGCATCACCGTCGTGGTGCTGGGCGGGGCCGACGACTCCCCGGGACTGCAGCTCATCGGCGTCATGCTGGTGCTCTGCGCGGTGGTCTTCGGCATCCGCAACCGTCGAGGCCGCAACTAGCCGTCCCACCCGACAACTCTCTCCGTAATAACGATCATGTAACGGGCGCGAACCTTTCCCGGTAGGTGGCCTGTCTTGATGGTCGTCGGCCCACCAGGGCCAGGGGAGGCGTCGGATGAAGCTGGTGTGGAGGCGGGCCCGCGAGGCGCGAGGGTTGCTGGTCGCGGCGGTGATCGCTGCCCTCGTCGCCGTCGCGTTGGTCACTGGGCTGTCCGACTACAACCGTCGGGCGGTGGACGCCGGGCAGCGGGCACTGGTCGCCGCCTCACCCGCCGAGGAGCGCGGCCTTCTGGTCAGCGGCTCGGGTGGGCGGGACGCGGCCGAGTTCGCCACCCGGGACAAGGCGGTCCGAGCCGAGTTCGCCACCGGGCTCGGCGGCGTCCCGGTCAGTGTCACCGCCGCCCGTTACGGCACCGGCCGGGAACTGACCGGCGACCTCGGGCAGATCCCGCGTACGGCCGACGAACCGGTCTTCGCGAACCTGGCCACGTTCGCCGACCTCGCCGGCCACGCGGAGCTGACCAGCGGAGCCTGGCCCAGCCCCGGAGCGAACCCCGTCCAGGTGAGCCTGCCCGAGCGGGTCGCCGGCGCCCTCGGCCTGACCGTCGGCGAACGCGTCCCGGTGCGCGACCGGGCCACCGAACGACGCGGGGAGTTGGTGCTCGCCGGCACCTGGCGGCCCCGCGACCCGGCGGACGCGTACTGGCTGCTGGCCCCCGGCGTGGGGGCGGGCAGCGCCGGTTCCGGCACCTCGTACGGGCCGTTCACGCTCGACCCGGCCGACTTCGCGGCCACCTTCCCGGGCTCGGTGTCGGCGTCCTGGCTGGCCCAACCGGACCTCGGCGCCGTCGACACCGCAGACCTGCCCGCCGTTCGGAAAGCCCTCACCGAGGCGGTCACCGCAGTGCCCGAGGCCGCCCAACTGGGCAGCTCCGGGCAGACGGTGACCAAGATGCCGCAGCTGCTGGACCGGATCGGTCGCGCCGACCTGGTGGGTCGCTCGTCGCTGGCCACCCCGCTGCTGCTCATCCTGGTGCTCGCCGGGTACGCGCTGGTGCTGGTCGCCGCGCTGCTGCACGAGGACCGTCGCCCACAGACCGCGCTGCTGCGCGCCCGCGGCGCAGCCCGTCGGCAGTTGGCCGGCCTGGCCGCCCGGGAGGCGACCCTGGTGGTCGCCCCGGCCGCCGTGCTCGGTCCGCTGATCGCCGGTGAGGCGTTGCGGTACATCCGACCCGGTGGGTCGGGTGACCTCTACACCGCCGGCGGCAACACCACCCTGGTCTGGGCGGCGGCAGCGGCCACCGCGGCCGGCTGCCTCGTCGCCATGGTCCTTCCGACGCTGCGCGGCGCCGGGACGTACGTCGCTGACATGGCGGCCCGATCCCGGCCGAACCGGGCCGCGAGCGTCCAACGCGCCAGCGTCGACCTGGTGCTCGTGGCGCTCGCCGTACTCGCCTGGGTGCAGCTACGCCGGTACGCCTCCCCGCTGGCCGGCTCGGGTGGACAGCTCGGGCTCGACCCGCTGCTGGTCGCCGCCCCGACGCTCGGCGTGCTGGCCGGTGCCGTGCTGGCGTTGCGGGTGCTCCCGCCGCTCACCCGGTTCGCGGAGCGGTTCGTCGACCGACGTCCCTGGACCGCCACCATGTTCGGCATGTGGCAGGCCGGCCGGCGTCCGCACGCCGGCCCGGTGCTGCTGCTCGCCCTCGCCGTCGGCGGCAGCACCCTGGCCTGGTCGCTGATCAGCACCGGCGAGCGGTCCCAGGTCGAGCAGGCCGGCCACACGGTCGGCGCCGACCTCCGGGTGACCGAACGGACCGGGGGCGCTCCACCGACCCGGGCCGGTGAACTCGCCGCGCTACCGAGCGTGGACCGGGCGCTGCCGACGTGGCGGGACGAGATCCGGGTCGGACGGGAGAACCTGCCGGCGACAGTGATTGGTGTCGACCCGGCCAGCGCCCCAGGCGTCGTCCGGCTCGCCGACCGCCTCGGCGACGCATCGGTGTCGGAGCAGTACCAGCGCATGATCGATGAGCGCGGGACGCCCGCCGGTGTCGAACTGCCCGCCGGGGCGCGGGCGATCACCGGCACGGTCCGTACCCCGGTGAGCAGCGCCGCCCGGTCGGTGAAGGTCGCGGTGACGCTGCTGGTCACCAGCTCCGACGGGCTCGCCCTGCGGCTGCCGGCGGCCAACGCCGACGGTGACGGCCGGGCCACCCGGTTCTCCGTGCAACTGCCCGACGTGGGCGGGGCGCGGCTGCGGCTGGCCGGGTTCGAAGCCGACGGCGGGCTGGCGGCCGGCAACGCCTACCGACTCCAGGTGGACGGGTTGGCGGTGGTCAACGCCGACGGCACGACCCGACCCGACCCGCTGACCGGCGACTGGATGCTGACGGCCCCCGGCGTGGAGTCCACGCCGGTCCGGACCACCGCTGCCGGCTTCGCCGCCGTCCACTCCGTTGAGGTGATTCCCGGCGGGCAGTTCGCGTACCAGCCGCCCACCCGGTTCTCCGTCGTGGCGGGCGGGGAGAACAAGCCCGCAGCGGTGCTGATGACCCCCCAGGTACGCGAAGCCCTGAGCCTGAACGTCGGCGACACCGTCGACCTCACGCTCCCCGGGGTGACGATGCCGGTGCACCTCGTCGGCGAGCTGAGCGCCGTGCCGACGACCAGCACCGCTGCCGGCGTGCTGTTGGACCTGCCGGCCGCGGTCGACGCGATGATCCGGAGCAGCGGCGCGGTGCGACCCGTACCGGAATGGTGGGTCGGCGCTGCCGACGCGAATGCCGCCGCCCAGGCGGTCGGCGCGCTCCCGGGCGTCACAGTGCTCAACCGGGAGGCGGTCATCGAGGCGGCCGCCGACGACCCGTACTGGCGCGGCTCGCGTACCGGCATGCTCGCCGCCGCGCTCGGCGCGGTGCTCCTCGCCCTCGTCGGCCTGGTGGTGGACGTGTGGGCCACCGCCCGGCGTCGGCTCGGCGAGTTCGCGGTCCTGCACACCCTCGGCGCCACGCCCCGGCTGATGGCCCGGGCGCTGCTCGCCGAACAGACGTTCCTCGCCGGCATCGGTGTGGGCGTCGGGCTGTTACTCGGCACCGCGGTCGGCGCGACGATGGCCCCACTGGTCATCCTCACCCCGGCCGCCGGTCGGCCGACACCCCCGGCGGCGTTCGTGCTGCCGTGGGTGCCGATCGGCCTGACCGCGGTCGGTCTGCTGCTGGCGGCGCTCGCCTTCAGCGCGTTCATCGCCGCAGGCATCCGTCAGCGGGTGGCGGCGGTTCAGCTGCGAATCGGGGGAGAACGATGAGCGTCGGGGCGGCCGTCCGGCGGGTCCGGGCGTACGGGGGGCAGTTCCTGCTGCTGGCGGTGCTGACCCTGGTGGTCACGCTGCTGATCAGTGGAGTGCCCCGGCTGGTCAACCGGCTCGCCGAACAGGGGCTGCGAGCGCAGCTCAACAGCGAGCCGGCCGCGCGCCGGGACATCTCGTACACCACCAGCCTGGAGCCCGCGACGTCGCGACGGACGGCGATGGGCGACGCCGCCGAGCGGTTCGACGCCCTGGCCGCGGAGATGCCGCCGCCGGTGCGTTCGGCGGTGACGCAGCGGTGGTACAGCGTCGAGACCGCGGAGGCTCGGGTGGTCGGGCCGGACCTGGCGGCCCGCAACCTGCTGGTCGACATGGGCCTGCGGGCCATGCCCGACATTCAGGGAGCGAGCACCCTCGTCGAGGGGACCTGGCCGAGCGAGACCTACGTTCCCGACCGGCCGATCGAGGTGGCGCTCGACGTCGACGTGGCCGGCAAGCTCAACCTGCGCGCCGGCAGCCAACTGCGCATCGGCCGAACCGACGAGAAGGGCAGACTCGTCGACGGTGTCCCGTTGATGGTCGTCGGGCTGTTCCGCCCCGTCGACCGCGCGAACGGCATCTGGGACGGGCTCCCACAGCTACTGCGGATCATCGAACCGCAGGGTGATGGCCAGCCGTTCGTCATCGTCGGCGTCGTCGCGCAGTCGCCCTTCAACAAGCGGGCCGCGGAGGGCTGGGCGATCCAGTCCACCTGGCGGTACCGACTGGGGGTCGACCGGATCGACGCACGCGAGCTGGACCAGATGATCGACGGCCTGCAGGTGATGCAGCGCAACAAGCCGCCGGGGCTCAGCCTGACCCAGGGCGTCGATGTCCCGTTGCGCGCGTTCGCCGCCCAGATCAACGCCGTCCGGACGCTGCTCGCGGTGATCGCGGCCGGCGTCCTGGCCACCCTGGCGGGGCTCATCGTGCTCGCGGCCAGTCTCGCCACCAGACGGCGTCGCTCGGAGTTCGCATTGCTGCGTGCCCGTGGCGGCGGGGCCACCGCCGGCGCCCGGCGTAGCCTCGCCGAATCGGTGCTGGTGGTCCCGATCGCCGCCGTGCTGGGCTGGTGGCTGGGCACGCTGTTTCCCGGTGCCCCCGACCCGACCACGCCCTACCTCGTCGCCGCGACCGTGCTGGTGACACTCGCGCTGCCGGTGGCGACGCTGGCCGTACCGGCCGGCGCAGCGGCTCGTCGGGACCTGATCCGGGTGCGCCCGTCGGCCCGTCGACTCACCGCCGAGGTCTCCCTGCTGCTCCTGGCCGGGCTCGCGGCGGTGCTGCTGCGTCGGCGTGGCCTGACCCTCGGAGAGGTGGACCCGCTCCTGGTGTCGGTGCCGGTGCTCCTGGCGGTCGCGGCGGCCGTGCTGGCACTGCGCGCGTACCCCTGGCCGTTGTTGCTGGTCAGCCGGCTTGCCGCGCGGACCCGGGGCAGCGTGGCCTTCCTCGGCACGGCCCGCGCCGGACGCTCGGCGGTCGCCGTCCCGCTGGTCGTGGTGGTGTTGGCCATCGGCACCGCCGCGTTCTGCGCGGTCGTGGCCGCCGGCGTCGACGCCAGCCGGGAACGGGCCGCCGCGCAGATCGTGCCCGCCGACGCGGTGATCCGCGGGGAGCGCTTCGCACCCGACACCATCGACGAGCTGGGCCGCCTGCCGGGGGTCCGGGCCGTCACCCGGGTGCTGTACGAGGACGATGAGCGGTTGGCGTCCGACGAGGCCGGCACCGACGCCTTCATCGGCCAGACGGACGTGCTGCTGGTCGACGGCTCGGGGTTGGACAAGGTGGCCCGCGAATCGCAGGTGGACGTGTCGGTTCCGGCCGCGCTGCGCGCCGCCGCGCCCGGCCCGGGGCCGCTGCCGGCGATCGTCTCGCCGGCGGTCGCCGCCGACCTGGCCAAGGCCGGGCTGGACGACTCCGCCTTCATTCCGGTGCAGGGCCAGAGGTACGAGTTCCGGGTGGCCGGCACCGCCGACGGTTTCCCGATGCTGGCGGCGAACGCCAGCCGGTTCGTGATCCTGCCCTGGCAGGCCCTGCCGACGCGGAACACCACACCCGTGCCGACCAGCCTGCTGATCGCCGGGAACTCGCTGGACGCCGAGGCGCTACGCGTCGCCGGCGACCAGGGGCAGGAGCGCTACCAGCGGGACGGCACGGTCACCGGTCGGGAACGGCTGATCGGGGTCACCGTCGACACCCGGGCCGACGTACGCCGGGACCTCGGCGAGGGCGGCGCGAACGGGGTGCTGGCCTTCGGCTTCGTGGCCGGGGCCGTCGGCGGCACCGTGCTCGGGCTGTCGGCCATCGCGTTCACCGTGCTGGCCGGAGCGCGCGCCCGGGGTCAGGTGCTGTCCCGGCTGCGTACCCTCGGCCTGTCCCGCCGGCAGTGGCGAGGGCTGCTGCTCGTCGAGTTGACCCCGCTGGTCGCGGTGTCGGTGCTGACCGGCGCGCTGGTCGGTGCGGTACTGCCCCTGCTGCTCAACCCGGTGCTCGGCCTGTCCGCGTTCACCAGTGGTGTGCCGGTCCGGGTGGCTTTCGAGCCCAGCCTGGTCGCCGCGGTGCTCGCGCTCGGGGCGGTCGCCCTCGGCTTCGCGGTCGCCGTCGAGGCCCTGAACAACCGCCGGTTGCGCCTCGGAGAGGTGCTTCGGCTCGGAGAGGAGAGCTGAGATGACCGCTACCGCCCAGACTCCACTGGTGCCTGACCTGGCCGCCCTGCAACAGCGGGCCGCGCTTCGCGCCGCCGAGCGGGCCGGCGGGCAGGACCGCCTTCGCGGGCACATCGTCTGCGACGGCCTGGTGCGCATCTTCAAGACCGAGGGGGTGGAGGTGGTCGCCCTGCAGGGGCTCGACCTGGTCATCGACCGGGGCGAGCTGGTGGCGATCGTCGGTGCCTCCGGTTCGGGCAAGTCGACCCTGCTCAACATCCTCTCCGGCCTGGACACCCCGACCGCCGGCATCGCCCGGGTGGCCGACTACGACCTGCTCTCGCTCTCGGCGAAGCGACGGCTGAGCTACCGCCGGCAGCTGGTCGGGTTCGTCTGGCAGCAGACCGGTCGCAACCTGCTGCCGTACCTCAACGCGCTGGAGAACGTCGAGCTGCCGATGCAGTTGGCCGGCAAGCGCAGCAGCAAGGCCCGCCGAAAGCGGGCCCGGGAACTGCTCGACCTGGTCGGTGTGGGCTACTGCGCCGACCGGCGCCCCGGGCAGCTCAGCGGTGGCGAGCAGCAGCGGGTCGCGGTGGCGGTGGCGGTGGCCAACGACCCGGAGGTGCTCTTCGCCGACGAGCCGACCGGTGAGCTGGACGAGGCGACCGGCGCGGAGGTCTTCGCGGCGCTGCGCACCATCAACGCGGAGCTGGGCGTGACCATCGTGGTCGTCACCCACGACCACGCCGTGGCCACGCAGGTCCGTCGGACCGTCGCGATCCGCGACGGCCGGACCGCCTCCGAGGTACGCCGGACCGCGCGGATCGACGCGGACGGCAACACCGAGCTGGTCAGCGAGGAGTACGCGGTGCTGGACCGCAACGGTCGGATGCAGTTGCCGGCGGCGTTCGTCGACGCGCTCTCGCTGAAGGAGCGGGTCCGGCTCGACCTGGAGCCGGACCATGTGCAGGTACGGCCCGGCGACCGGGCCTCGGACGAGCGGGGGGCACGGGCATGAGCCGGCAGAACATGGTGGTGACCGGCGCGGCCGGGTTCGGCGGTGCGCCCGGGGTGCACCCCGACGAGGTGGTCCGGGTCAGTGGGGTGAGCCGGACCTTCGGTCGGGGCGAGCACGCCGTGCACGCTGTGCGGGACGTGTCGTTCAGCGCCAACCGGGGCGAGTTGGTCGCCATCCGGGGTCGGTCCGGGGCCGGCAAGACCACGCTCCTGAACCTGATCGGCGGGCTGGACCGACCCGACAGCGGCCAGGTGGTGGTGGCCGGGCACGAGGTGACCTCCGCCGGGGAGGCGGAGCTGCTGCGGCTGCGCCGCGGCACCGTCGGGTTCGTGTTCCAGACCTTCGGACTGGTGCCGATCCTCTCCGCCGCCGAGAACGTGGGAGTGCCGTTGCGGCTGGCCCAGGTACCGGCCGCGGAGCGGGAGGAGCGCGTCGCGGTGCTGCTGGAGCTGGTCGGCCTGGGCGGGCACGCCGCGCAGCGCCCGTACGAACTCTCCGGCGGGCAGCAGCAGCGGGTCGCGGTGGCCCGCGCGTTGGCCAACGAGCCGGACCTGCTCATCGCCGACGAGCCCACCGGTCAGCTCGACTCGGAGACCGGCCGGTCCATCATGGATCTGCTGCGCGCGGTGGTGCACGCCCGCGGCATGACGGCCCTGGTGGCCACGCACGACCCGGCCCTGATCGACCTCGCCGACCGGGTGCTGGTTCTGCGCGACGGCCGCCTGGTGGACGGCTGACCGCCGCCGGAGGGGCGGGCGCTCAACGGTGCCCGCGGTGGCCGGAGCTCCGACAACGGTGACGTCGGGCACTGGCTCCCGCCGTGCGCTGGCTTTCTCCGGGGCGCGCTGGCGACGGGGGATGGCGGTCCGCGCTCGCTGTGGAGCTGATGTCGTGAACGAATCGCCGGACGGGTGACTCGTTTACGGCATCAGCTCCACAGCGTGTGTGTAGCAGTAGCGTAGGCCGCCCGAGCGTCAGCGCGGCTGGTCAGAGCGCGAGCTTCATGCCCTCGTGGCTGGCCACGAAGCCGAGGCTCAGGTAGAAACGGTGCGCGTCCTCGCGGGTTTTGTCGGTGGTGAGCTGCACCAGCGCGCAACCGCGCTGCCGGGCCTGGTCGACCGCCCAGGTCATCAGGTCCCGGCCCAGTCCCTGGCCGCGCCGGTCGGACCGGACCCGGACCGACTCGATCAAGGATCGCTCGCTGCCGTGCCGACCCAGGCCCGGGATGTAGGTGATCTGCAGGCAGCCGACCAGTTCGCCGGCCTGCTCGGCCACGATCAGCTGATTGCGCGGGTCCGCGTCGATGGCCGCGAACGCCCTCTTGTACGCCTCGTCGACCTCGGTGAAATCGCGGGCCTTACCGAGGAGGTCGTCGGCCAGCAGGGAGATGACGGCGGGTAGGTCTGCCCGGATCGCCTCGCGGTAGATCACGTCGGTCATGCCGGTGATCCTGGCACAGCGAAACCGGCGGATGGGTCTGTGCCGCTTGCGGGCGACGGGCAGCATGGGGCGGCATGGAGCTAGTGCTGCTGCCGTTCCGCTGGATATACCGGGCGTTGGTGTGGTTCGCGAACTCGCCCCGAACGTTGATCACCTCATACCTGTTGATGATCGTGGTGGCTGGGATCATCTACGGGGAGGTCGAGCAGCGCAGCCCGGCCGACGCCGTCTGGTGGGCTGTGGTGACCGCCTCCACCGTCGGATATGGCGACATCTCACCGACCACCTGGGCGGGCCGCACATTGGCCGCGCTGCTCATCTCGACCATGGTGCTGCTGGTCATCCCGCTGATCACCGCGCACTTCGCGAGCCGGCTCATCGTCGACGACAACGCCTTCGAGCATGAGGAGCAGGAACAGCTCAAGGCCGACGTACGCCGGATGCGGGCGCTGCTGGAGGAGCTTGCCGCCCGGCAGGGGATCGATCTGCCCCCGCCGCCGCCGACCCAGCCGGTCAGCGGGGCGGGCAGCGCTTCCCCTCCGGGGGCACGGTCAGGTCGATCAGGTAGGCGTCGACAGCGTTGGTGATGCAGGACGTCTGCGGGTACGCGGTGTGCCCCTCGCCCTCCCAGGTCAGCACCCGACCGACACCCAGCATCGACGCGAGCCGTGGGGTCTGCTCGTACGGCGTCGCCGGGTCGCCGGTGGTGCCCACCACCACGATCGGCGGTGCGCCGTTCGCCTTCCCGGTCGGGTAGGGGTCACGCCCGCCCGGCCATTCGACGCAGCTCAGCATGCCGACCGCCAACGCCGGCCCGAACAGCGGGTATTTTCCGCGCCACTCGGACTGCAACTGCCGGATCTGCTGCCGGCTCGGCTTCTCCGTCTCGTCGGCGCAGTTGATGGCCAGGTTGGCGTCGAACAGGTTCGAGTAGTGCCCGTTGTCCTCCCGGCCGGCGTACGCGTCGGCGAGTCGGAACACGTCCTTCGGGTCGCCCTCGGCGAGCTTGTCGATCGCCTGGGCCAGCTCCTGCCAGCCGGATTCGGTGTAGAGCGAGGAGATAACGGCGTAGAACACCCAGCCGGCGGTGGCCTCCCGCCCGTCGTCGCCGCGTACCGGGGAGACCTTGGCCTTGTCGATGGCCGAGGTGACAGCGGCGCGGGCGTCCGGGGCGATCGGGCAGCGGCCGGCGTTCGCCGCGCACCAGCGGGTGAAGTTTGTGAAGGCCCGTTCGAAGCCGCGGGCCTGGCTCTCCGAGCCCTCGACGAGCCGCTGCTGCGGGTCGACAGCGCCGTCGAGCACCAGCGCCCGCACGCGCTGGGGGTAGAGCTGGGCGTACGTGGCACCGAGCAGGGTGCCGTAGGAGTAGCCCAGGTAGGTGAGCTTGTCGTCGCCCACGGCGGCGCGTACCGCGTCCATGTCGCGGGCGGCCTGTTCGGTGCCGTACAGCGGCAACTGGTCGCCGTAGCGGTCGCCGCAGCCCCGCCCGATCCGCTGGCTCAGACCGACGAAGCCGTCGAATGCCGACTGGCTCGCCGGATCCGGGTCGAAGCCGAAGCTGGCGTCCAGGTCGGCGTCGGAGATGCACTTCACCGGGCTGGAGCGGGAGACCCCGCGTGGGTCGAAGCCGACGATGTCGAAGCGCTCGGTGATCGAGGCGGGCAGCCCGCCGAACTGGGCGCCGAAGGAGAGGTAGACGGCGGTGTCGACACCGGAACCACCCGGGCCGCCTGGGTTGATCACCAAGGAGCCCACCCGGTCGCGCTGCTTGGTGGACCGGGCGCGCAGCAGGGCGATCTCGAAGGTCTGCCCGGCACCCGGGCCGGCGCTCGCCCCGTTGCCGGTGCCCCAGTCACGGGGCACCTGAATCCGGGTGCACTCGTAGCGCATGTTCGGTGCGCTCCGCCCGACCAACTCGTCGGGCACCTCCGGGCAGGGCCGCCAGTTCGGTGCGCTGCCGGTCGGGGCGGCCGCGCCCTCCACCTCGGTGCGCGGCGCGAAGGCCGGCAGGGTGCAACCGGCGGTGAGCAGCGCGGCGACGACGAAGGCGGCCAGAGTGCGACGGCCCCGGCGGCTGGACGCCCTCCGAGGCTGGTCGGCGGTGCGGATCACGTGGTCCTCCGGAATCGGGTCGACGGGCCAGGCTACGCCGAGCCGGTGGCGGCTCGGTCCACGGTGGCCGTCGGGTCGCCGCGCAGCACCTGGTCCACGTCGAAGCGGATCGGCCGGTCGAGCTGGTCGTAGCGGCAGGATCGGGGGTCGCGGTCCGGGCGCCACCGGACGAACTGGGCGGTGTGTCGGAACCGTTCGCCCTCCATGGCGTCGTAGCCCACCTCGACGACGAGTTCGGGGCGCACCGGCTCCCACTCCAGGTTCTTCGTGCCGGTCCACCGGCTGACCCCACCGGGGATGCGTTGGCCACGCTCGTGGTCGCCGTGCACCCACGGGTGCTCACCGGCGATGTCCCGATAGGGCGCCAGCTCGTCGAGCAACTCGGCGCGGCGGGCCATGCTGAACGACGCGCTCACGCCCACGTGGTGCAGGACCCCGGCGTCGTCGTACAGGCCGAGCAGCAGCGAGCCCACCACCGGGCCGGACTTGTGCCAGCGGAAGCCGGCGACCACCGCGTCCGCGGTGCGGGCGTGCTTGACCTTGAACATCAGTCGCTTGCCCGGCTCGTACGGCAGGTCGGCCGGCTTGACGATCAAACCGTCCAGCCCGGCGCCCTCGAAGACGTTGAACCAGCGCCGCGCGGTGTCCGGGTCGGTGGTGACCTGGGTGACGTGCACCGGCGGGCGCACCCCGGCCAGCGCCTCGACCAGCCGCTCCCGGCGGCGCGGGTAGGGCTGGTCGAGCAGGGCCTCGTCACCGATCGCCAGCAGGTCGAACGCGACGAAGTCGGCCGGGGTGGTCTCGGCCAGCATCTTCACCCGGGACGCGGCCGGGTGGACGCGCTGGGCCAGCAGCTCGAAATCCAGCCGGGGCTGGCCGCTCGGCCCGTCGCGCCGAATCACGATCAACTCCCCGTCGACGGCGCACCGAGGCGGCAGCTGCCGGCGGGCCTGCTCGACCACCTCGGGGAAGTAGCGGGTCATCGACTTGCCGCCCCGGCTGGCCAGTTCGACCTCGTCGCCGTCGCGGAACACGATGCACCGGAACCCGTCCCACTTGGGCTCGTAGGTCACCCCGGGCGTGGTGGGCAGCTTGGGAACGCTCTTGGCCAGCATCGGCTCGACCGGCGGGTTGATCGGCAGGTCCACGCCGACCAGTCAATCAGACGGTGCCGACAGTCGTGAGGCAGATCACCGTGCACGACGGGGTGGCGTGTCCCCCCGCGCGCCGCTCGTCCCGACCGGGCGAATCAAATACCCCCAGGTCAGAGCTACTTTCGCGAGGTGTCCGAGTGGGTCTGTGGCTGCTGCGGGCGGTGGCGGGTGAGCGTCGAGTTGATCCGGGGCCGCTACCGCTTCCGGCTGACCCGCCGCTACCCGGAGCGGTTCGGCGGCGGCCGCAACGTGCTCGGCGAGGTCAGTTCGGTGCCGGAGCTGGAGGAGCTGCTGCGGCGGCGTACCCCGCTCACCCTGGCCGACCTGCGCGAGGCCGCCTGATCCGCGCGCGGCAACGGGCGACCGGAAGTTCCGGGTGCCTCCACTGAGGAGGGACCGACAGCGGTGAACCGCGCTGTCACAATGCTCTCGGCAGCCTCGTCTGCACCCGTGGCGGTGCCGAGCGGCGTCGCCGGGGAGGGGACACCATGCGGTTCGAGGCCGACACCGAGATCGCCGCGGACGCCGAGCAGGTCTGGGCGGTGCTTGTCGACGTGCCCCGCTGGCCCGAGTGGACGGACTCGGTGACCCGGGCCGAGCGGGGCGAGCCGGGGCCGCTGACCGTCGGCGCTACCGCGCGACTGACCCAGCCGAAGCTGCGGCCGGCCCTCTGGCGGGTCACCGAGCTGACCGACCGGCGGGAGTTCGTCTGGGTCTCCGACGCGCCGGGTGTGCGGACCACTGCTGAACACCGGCTGCTGGCGCTGCCCGACGGGCGTACCCGCGTCGAGTTGGCCTTCAGCCAGTCCGGCCCGCTGGCCGGCCTGATCGGCCGGCTGTACGGCGGGCTGTTCCGTCGCTACGTGCGGATGGAGGCCGACGGGCTCAGACGTCGCTGCGAGCGGGGCTGACGGCCGGCTTCTCCAGCACCGCCAACGGGATGCCGTTCGGGTCCGTGCGGTGCGCCACGATCCGGTAGCCGTGCCGCTCGTACAACCGCAGGTTGCGCGCGCTGTCCGCTCCGGTGAACAGGGTGAAGCGGGCCGCCCGGCCGGCGCAGGCCCGCTCGATGGCGGTGAGCAGTTGCGCCCCGACACCCCGCCCCTGCTGGTCCGGGGCGACCGAGAGGCGGCCGACGTGCGCCGTGTCCCCGTCCAGGTGGGCCCGCACCGAGCCGACCAGCCGGTGCCCCAACCGGGCCGCGAGCACGATGCTCGGGCCGGCCAGCACCGCCGCGACCTCGTCCACCGTCTCGGTCAGCGGAGGCAGGAACGGATCGCTGTAGTGCTGCGCCTCGGTCAGGTACGCGGCGCGCTGGACGGTGAGGATCTCGCCGGCGTCCACGACACCGGCCGCAACGATGCTCGCCTCTGCGTTCATCGGGGCAGCACACCACAGCCGCCGTTGCCATCGACGGGCGGCCCGACCGCACCGGCCGTACCCTGACCGTTGTCCGGTCGAGGTCGAGGGGGCAACGGTGGCCGAGTTGACGTACCCGGAGGTGGGGTCGACCCGGCACGGGCCCTTGCCCGGCGGGTACCACCACCTGCGCCACCGGTATCCGTTGCCCGGCGGCTGCTTCGAGACCGCAGCCGACGCGGTGTTGAGCTGGCGGCTGCACCGCGCCGCCGGTGTCCGGATCCGCACCGACGCGCCGCGGGCCACCACCGGTGTGCTGGTGACCTCCGGCCTCGGAGTCGGCCCGGCCCGCCTCTGGGGGCCGTGCCAGGTGGTCTGGAGCGCGGACTCGCCCACGCTGGCCGGTTTCGGCTACGGCACCCTGCCGGGGCACCCGGAGCGGGGTGAGGAGGCGTTCGAGGTCGTCCGCGACGACGCCGGCGCGGTCTGGTTCGAGGTCCGCGCGTTCAGCCTTCCGGACCGCTGGTTCACCCGTGCCGGCGGCCCGGCGGTGAGGGCCGTGCAGCACACGTACGCCTGGTGGCTCGGCCGTACCCTGCGGCGGCTGTGCGAGGGGCGCTGAACACCCTCGCGCCGCAGCGACTCAGAACCGGGCGAACGAGCGGATCGGGGCGCGCGGGCCGTACTTCGGTGCCCGGATGCCGGCCGCCTCCAGCAGCAGACACACCCGGCCCCGGTGACCTCGGAACGGCTCCAGCAGGGCCATCATCCGGGCGTCGTCGCCCCTCGGTTCGCCGGCGAGCGCCCAGGCCACCGTGTTCGGGATGTGGTAGTCGCCGACGCTGACCGCGTCCGGGTCGCCGTACGCGATCCGGACCACCTCCGCGGCCGTCCACGGCCCGATGCCGGGAATCGCGGTCAGCCGGCGGGTGGCGTCGGCTGCGTCGGTGCTGCGCTCCAGGCGGTCGGCGAGCGCGGCGGCGCGACGGAGCGTGTCGGCTCGGCGCTGCTCCACCCCGAACGGGTGGAACACCCAGTACGGGGCCGCGGCGACGGTGGCTGCCGCGGGCGGAAGGAGCAGCGGCTGCAACGGGCCGGGAGCCGGCTCCCGGAAGTGCCGCACCATCGCCGAGTACGCCCGGTAGGCCTCCTTGCCGGTGACCTTCTGCTCGAAGACCGCGCGCAGCAGTCGGGGGAAGACCTCCCCGGTGGCGGGCATCCGCAGCCCCCGGTGCTCCCGGGCCAGCCGGGCGACCAGCGGGTGCGCCGCGGCCAGTTCGGTGAAGCCGGTCAGGTCGTCGCGCAGCCCGGCGATCGCGTCGGCGCGGGCGAGGACGTGCTCGGCGCCGGGTCCGTACCCCTCGGCGAGCAACTCGCCGCCGGCCGGTCGCAGCGCGAGCGTGGCCGGACCGTCCGGGGTGCGGGTGGCCCACCAGAAGGTGCCGGCCGCCACCCGGGCGCACGGATCGTACGGGCTGAAGGTGAGGGCACGGACCGAGGCGATCAGCCGGTAGCCGACCGGCGGGTGCAGCACCCTGGTCGCGGCGGGTCCGGTCTCGGTCACCCCGCTACTCTGCCAGGTGACGGTGAGGGCTGGCGACCGCCGTACCGCTCTGTTCGGGGAACCCACCCCGGACACGGCGGTGGCCGGTCGCGCCCTCCCCGGCGACGACCGACCACCGTGCCCTCGTGGGCGACCAGGCTCAGTACGAGTAGCCCGAGCCGCCGGCGTCGTTCGAGCCGCTGTCCGCCGGCGGTGCGACCGCCTTCGGCGTGCCCTTGGGCAGGCAGCTCAGGTTCTTCTTGCCGTCCGGCTGGACCACGAACCAGGTGCCACCGACAGCCTGGCCCTTCCACTGGCCGGGCTTCTTGTCACCGATGTAGCGGTAGACCGGCCAGCCGCCGACGGTGAGCTGACGGGTGCCGTCCTGCCGGGTCACGCTGCTGACCTTGTCGTCCGAGACGCCGGTGAGCTCCGGGTTGCCGTCGGTCAGGGCCGGGGGCCACACCTCGGCGCACTTGTCGACGCAGTTCGACGACGGCGGGTCGGCGGTGTCCTTGTCGAAGCGGTACAGGATCCAGCCGTCCTGGTCGGTGACCACCTTGCCCATCCGGGCGACGCTCTTACCGACCAACTTCTCGGTCAGGTCGACGTCCGCGGGCGGGGCGTCGGCGGCGGGTGCCTCCGCGGAAGCCGAGGCCTCAGGTTCAACCGTCGCGGTGGGCTCGGCCGCGGCGACGGCGACCGGCTCAGCCGCGCTCGAGTTCGCCCCGTCGTAACCCGCGGGAGCGCAGGCCGTTAGTGCGACCATCGCGCTCGCGACGATGACGGTCCGCTTCATCTGTGCCACGTGCCCTCCTCATTCTTGACAGTTCACCCATAGGTACGGCGGTTGGGCTGTCAAGGTTGAAGTAGTAACAGTGGTCAATTTCACTTAAATCGATTGAACCGTTTCGGGCTGCCATGCGTACGCACCCGCGAGGGACCCTTCACCCAACGACAGATCGGCGCCGGTCATTGTGACAATGACCGGCGCCGATGCGGCAGGCGCGCCTACATGGGTACGGTGACCAGCGGACTCGCCACGCCGCTGGCATCCACCGACTGCACCTGGAGCTGCTTGATGTCCTTCGGTAGAGCCGACGTCGAGGCGCTCAGTTCGAGACCCTGCGGCCGGGTGTTGGTGCCATAGCCGCCCTCCGGCACCGACCAGGTCGAGATGACCTCGGTGGTGGCGTTCTTGCGTACGACCACCAGTCGGCAGATGCGCGGGCCGGGCAGCTTCCGCAGGCTGAAATTGATCCGGGTGCCGTAGTCCTTGGTCACCAGGAACATAGTGGTCTGCACACCGGTGGTCGGGTCGGTCGCCTCGACCTGGTCGCCCTCCACCTCGGTGCCGCCCACACCCGGGCCGCTCGGCGCGGCCGTCGGCACGCTCGTCGGAGGGTCGTTGGGCGCGCTCGGCGTCGCCTCGGCGAGCACCCCCGGCGGTTGATCGTTGCCGGTCACGCTGACGAAGCCGTACCCGGTCAGACCGCCGAAGACCACCACCGCGGCGGCCGTCGCGAGCATGTGACGAAACCGGCTACGTCGCCGGTCGGCCCGGACCGCGCCGAGCGTCCGATCCAGCAGGGCCGGGTCGGTCGCCGTCTGTTCCAGCGCCATCATCGTCTCGCCGTCGATGTCGGAGAGCAGCCCGACGACCGGCACCATCGTCTCCAACTCGGCCGCGCACGCCCAGCAGGTGGCGAGATGTTCCTCGAACCGCTCAGTGTCCTGCTCGTCGAGCACACCGAGCGCGTACGCCGCGACGTCCATGTGGTCCGGCCGGCTCATTCTGTCACCCCCCGCTCCTGCAGAGCCGTGCGCAGCGCGCGCAGCGCGTAGTAGACCCTCGACTTGGCGGTGCCGAGCGGCAGGCCCAACTCCTCGGCTGCCTCCGGCACCGTCCGCCCCCGGAAGTACGTCGAGATCAGAATCTCCCGGTGCGACTGACTGAGCGTACGCAGCGCGTCCGCCACCGTCATCGTGCGCAGGACCCGGTCGGTGCTGTCCGCCTCGGCGAACGCGGTGAGGTCCCGGTCGTACGTCTCCGGCGGCCGGGCCTCCTGGCTGCGGTGCTCGTCGATGGCGATGCGGCGGGCCACAGTGACCAACCACGGCCGCAACGAGCCCTGCCCCTGCGTGCCCAGCCGGTGCGCGTTGCGCCAGGCCCGCAGCAGCGTCTCCTGGACGATGTCCTCCGCGCGCTGCCGGTCCCCCCCGGTGAGGCGCATGACGAACATCAGCAACGGGCCGGCGTGTTCGGCGTAGAGCTGACGGATCAACTGGTCGGAGTGGCTGGCCTCGGTTGTCGTCGCCTGATGGCGTCCGGGCGCCGGTCGCGGCGTCACCGGACCATTCTGGCGAGTCGACGCCCGTGCGTCGACCCCTCGGGCAGACGAGGTCGACCGTGACGAGGGTCGCGCCGACAACCAGTCAGCGCGTACCGCGTCGCCATGCCAACCGGCCGCCACCGCGTGCATGCAGACCTCCGGGATGTCCGTGACCAACGCCGGCCCACGAGATGGGCCGCCCGGTGGTACGCAGCGCCAGCCCCAGCGGATCAACAAACGACGAAAAAACTTCCCCGCCGCTGTCGGATGGACGGTCAGCGGCGTACCGAGAACCGCCCCGGCGGTGGCGGATCGGAGCCGGTGGCGTCCGCGTCCCGAACCACCTGCGCGCCACCGACGAAGCGGTCCAGGTCGTCGCCGGCCACCACCCGGCCGGGGAACCAGTCACCGGCGGCGCGTCTGGTCAGCTCCGGCACCGGCGGTGTGGACCGCCCGGCGACCAGCACCAGATTGCCGTACCGGCGCCCACGCAGCACCGCCGCGTCCCCGACCAGACAGGCCTGCGGCAGCACCGAACGGACCGTGGCGACCTGCCCACGGGCGTGCCGCAACGGCGGGCCGTCGGCCAGGTTCGCCAGGTACCAACCGGCGGGGCGGAGCACCCGGGCCACCTCGGCGGCGTACTCCACCGACGTGAGGTGGGCCGGCGTACGCGCACCGGCGAACACGTCGGCGACCACCACGTCGTAGCTGGCCTCCCGGGCGGACGCCAGCACCGCCCTGGCGTCCTCCACCCGGACCCGTAACCGGGCGTCCGACGGCCACGGCAACGCCCGACGGACCAGCTCGACAAGCGCACCGTCCACCTCGGACACCCGCTGGGTCGACCCGGGTCGGGTGGCGGAGACGTACCGGGGCAGGGTCAGCGCGCCGCCACCAAGATGCAGCACCCGCAGCGGCTCACCTGCCGGCGCGAGCAGATCCACCGCGGCAGCCAACCGCCGCACGTACTCGAACTCGAGGTGGGTGGGGTCGGTCAGGTCGACGTGCGACTGCGGCGCGCCGTCCAGCAACAGCGTCCACGAGCCGGCCCGGTCCGGATCCGGCACCAGCTCCGCCAGCCCGGTGTCCACCTGCTCGACCACACGGTCACCCGCCCGTTTACGCCCCATCGGAACCAGTGTCCGCGCTCATCGGGCGGCGTGGGCCGCAGCGGTCAACGCACGGTGCAGCAGCCGGGAATCGCCGAGCAGGGCCCGCAGTCGGCGCTCCAGGCCGGCGATCGGGATCAGGTTCTGCGGGGCCCGCGGATCCTTGTACGGGGTGGAGGCGAAACGCGGCAGGGTCACCAGCGACAGGTCGGCCAGCTCGATCGCCGCCTCGACGGGCAGGTCGGTGGAGCACTCCACCCGAACGACGCCCGCCCACGGCGCGCCGGTCGCCACCGGCAGCCGCAAATACCACGACCAACCGCCCCAGGCGGTGCCGAGCCGGAACACCGGGGAACGCTCACCCGACGCCATACCCGTCACCACAGCGGTCAGCCGGGCGTCCAGGTACTGACTGTGCTGCGTCTTGATGTAGCCCAGGGTGCGCGGCAACTGCCGACGACTGCGCAGCGGGCCGTCCACCACCAACAGGTCACCGTCGACCCGGGCGGCGTCGGACACCGCCACCTCCAACGCGGTCAGCGGACCCTGCACGGCGGCCGGCAACTTCGCCAGCTCACCGGTGCCACCCACCCGGTGCACCGGGTAACGGATCGCGCCCGCCACCACGTCCTGCGCCGACGGGCTCGCGGTGAACAGGCCCCGACCAACCCGGGTGCCCGCCAACTGCGCCGCACCCCGCCCCAGGTCACACCGGACCACCCCGGCCGCGTACGAGGCGGCCAACCCGGGGAACGACAGACCGTCGGCCTCCGCTGTCCAGATGCTGGCGTCGATGCGCCGGACCCCGTCGACGAGCAGCACCACGTCCGGCGCCCGCACCCCGGGGCGTACCCCGATCGCCCGCCAGTCCACGGCGGGCAACTCCACGTCCGCGTCGACCTGGGCGCTGCTCGGCGCGGCCGGCCCGGCGGTCGACGCCTCGAACGACGCCCCGTACGCCGGATCCCACGAGTCCACGAAGAACGCGGCGTCGCTCACCGGGCCGGCCCCTCGCCAGCGACAGCGCTGCTCCCGTGCGCCGCACTCCTCGCGCTCACCGGCCGGTCCGTTCGATGCGTGACGAGCGCGCGTCCTTGCGCACCTCGAACCGGACCGGGATCCGCTCGGCCAGCGCCGGCACGTGGGTGACCACGCCGACCATCCGATCGCCCCGGGCCGCCAGGTTCTCCAGGGTCGCCGCCACCGTGTCCAGGGTGGCGGCGTCGAGCGTGCCGAAACCCTCGTCCAGGACGATCGACTCCAGGCTCGCCGCCGTGGTCGACATGCCGGCCAACTGCTCGGAGAGCGCCAACGCCAATGCCAGCGACGCCTGGAACGTCTCACCGCCGGAGAGGGTGCGCACGCCCCGGCGCAACCCCGCGTCGTGGTGGTCGACCACCACGAACTCGCCCTTGTCGTGCACCAGCTCGTACTGACCGGAGGAGAGCTCCCGCAGGATCCCCGACGCGCCGTCGACCAGCAGGTCCAACGCCTCGGCCAGCAACCACCGCTCGAAGTTGTTGGCCCGCAGGTGCCCGGCGAGCGCGCGCGCCACCTGCGCCTCCCGCTCGTGGCCCACCCGCTGCTCGCGCAACGTACCGGCCTGCTCGCGACGCTCGTGCAGCCGCCGCCGGTCGGCGTCGGCCCGCTCCACCGCCACCGTCGCCGCGTGCACCGGGTCGTCCCCGACCGGCACGTCGGCGGCGGCGAAGATGCCAGCGATGCCCCGCTGCACCCCGTCGGCCACCGACTCGGCCTCCGCGACGGCGTCGGCCCGACCGGCCCGCTCGGCGCGGCGGAGGTCCGCCTCGGTGGTCGCCCACCCGGTCAGCGCCCCCCACGCGACAGCCACGTCGTCCCGGTCGGTCGCCGGAGGGCCGAACCGGGCCAACCCGTCGCGGGCGGTGTCGAAGGCCCGCCACGCCGCCCGTAGCCGCTCCTCGGCGGCGTCCACCCCGGCCCGGGCCTGCCGAGCGGCCTCACGGCCGGCCCGGACCGCTGTCGCCGCCTCCTCCAGCGCGCGCCGCAACCGGGCGTGCTCGGCCAACTCCCGGCGCAGCACGGCCGGCTCGGCCGCGCCGGAGAGCTGCCCGTCCAGCTCGGCCAGCCGAGCCTCCATCTGCTCCTGGCGGGCTCGCGCCTGCACCAGCAGCCGCTCCAGCTCCCGCGCCGCCGAGTCCCGTTCCTGCACGGTCGCCTGCGCGGCCTTGAAAGCGGCCCGCGCCGCCTTGCCCGCCGCCGTCGCGGCGGCCACCGCCGAATCGGCCGGCACCGCCGGCACCTCGGCCACCGGCTGCTCGCACACCGGGCACGCCGCACCGGCATGCAGGTGCACCCGCAGGCTCACCGCCAGGTCGGTGGCCTTCGCCTCCTCGTGCGCCCGGAAGGCCGCCTCCAGCTCGGCGTCGGCCCGCTCGGCGACCACCCGCGCGGCGGCCAGCGCCGCCACCGCGGTGGCGTGCTCGTCACTCGCCGCGCGCACGGTCGCCCGGACCGCGTCGGCCTCGCCGGACAGCCGATCCCGATCGTCGTACGCCCGCAGTTGCAGTCGCAGCGCGCTCTCGTCACCGGCGGCGGCCAGCTCACCGCGCAGCTTGTCCTCCCGCTCCTCGGCCAGCGACACCCCGGACGCCGCCGCCTCGGCGTCGGCCCGCGCCGCGGCGACCGCGCGAGCGACAGCGGTCACCCCACCCGGCGCGCGCACCCCGGTCAGCACTGTCAGCTCGTCGTCCAGCACGGTCAACGCCGCCGCGGCCTCCCGTGCGGTGACCCGGGCCGCCGCCAGCTCCGGCACCGCCTCGGCCACCGCCGCCGCCAGCTCGGCCATCCGCTCCACCCGGGCGTCGGCCTCGGCCAACGCCTCGTCGTCCACACCGGTCAACCCGGCGAGCACCTGGTCGACCGCCTCCAGCCGGGCCTCCGCCTGCGCGGCGCGCGCCGTCGCCTTCTTCTGGACGTCCTCGTAGACGCCGAGGCCCAGCAGGTTGACCAGGATCTGCTGCCGGGTCGCCGGTTTGGCGTGCAGGAAGTCGGCGAACTGCCCCTGTGGCAGCACCACACAGCTGGTGAACTGCTCGTACGGCAGCCCGACCGCCTCCAGCACCGCCTGCTCCATCTCGGCGGGGGTGCCGGCCACCACCTCGCCGAGGTCGTCCGGGCTCAGACCGGTGTCCAGTTTGGTCACGTCGAAACCGGCCGGCATCAGCTGCAACCCGGCGTTCGCGGTCTTCACGTTGCCCCGGCCGTCCCGGCGGACCACCCGGGTCGCCACGTAACGGGCGCCGCCGGACTCGAAGACCAACCGGACCCGCGCCTCGGTCGCCGACGGCGCGAGCGCGTTCGCCAACCCCCGGGCGCCACCCCAGCGGGGCACCATGCCGTAGAGGACGAAGCAGATCGCGTCCAGCACGGTCGACTTGCCCGAACCGGTGGGGCCGATCAGCGCGAAGAAGTCGGCGTCGGTGAAGTCGACAGTGGTCTCGTCCCGGAAGACCGTGAAGCCGGCCATGTCCAACCGCATCGGACGCATCAGTGCTCGACCTCCTCGAAAAGCTCGTCGAAGAGCTCCCGGACACCCTCGTCGGCGTGACCCCGGCTGTCCAGGTAGTCGGCGAACAACTCCCGGGGCGAGCGCCCCGACCGCTGCGCGATGCGCGCGCCGCTGCCCGGCGCGGCCAACAGCTCCGGGTCGATCCGGATCTCCAGGGCCCGGGGGAGCAACTCCTGGATCTCCTCGCGCAGGCCGGCGCGGGGTTGCTCCCGCACGTACACCCGCAGCCACGCGTCCGGTGCCTCGATCTCGGCGAGCTGCTCCAGGGTGCCGCGTACCGTCCGCAGCGCGCTCGCCGCCGTCACCGGCACCTCCCGCACCCGGGCGGCCGTGCTGGCCGTCACCTCGACCATCGTCACCGAGGGGATGTTCTCCTGCTCACCGAAGTCGACAGCGAGCGGGCTGCCGCTGTACCGCACCGGGCAGGGGCCGGCTACCCGCTGCGCCCGGTGCAGGTGACCCAGCGCCACGTAGTGCGCGGTGGCCGGAAAGACGGTGGCCGGAACGGCGTAGCCCAACACGGTGTGCGCGTCGCGCTCGCCACCACCGGTGGCCGCGCCGGTCACCGTCAGATGCGCGGTGACCAGGTGCACCCGGTCCGGCTCGGTGAAACCCTCGGTCAGTCGCCCCAGCACCCGGCCCAGGTGGTCGGCGTACGTCTGGTTGGTCTCCGCGGCGGTCAGCTCGTACATCTCCAACGCGCGCACCGCGTACCGCTGGGACAGGAACGGCAACGCGGCCAGCCGCCACCGCTCGCCACCGGCGGTGGTGCCGTCGATGACGTGCTCGTCCGGGTTTTCCCGCACCCCGCCGCGCAGCGTGATGCCGGCGGCCTCGGCCCACGGACGCAACGCGTCCAGCGCCGGGCCGTTGTCGTGGTTGCCGCCGATCGCCACCACGTCCGCGCCGGTACGCCGCAACGCCGTCAACGCCCTGGTGACCAGGCGGGTCGCCTCCGAACTGGGCGCGGCGGTGTCATAGAGGTCACCGGCGACGATCACCAGATCCGGCTGTTCCGCACGGGCGATCTCGATCACCCCGGCCAGCACGGCCTTGTGCTCGTCGGCCCGGGACTGCCCCTTGAGCACCTTTCCCACGTGCCAGTCGGAGGTGTGCAGGATCTTCATGGCTGTGCCGGCCCCTACCTAGAACGGGATGTCGTCGTCGGTGCCGCCGCCGGAGCCCACCACGGCGAACGGGTCGGCGGACTGGGTGATCGAGCGCAGCGTCTCCGATGGTGCCCGGCCCGCCTCGGAGACCCGGGTGGCCCAGGCCGGGAACGGGAACTCCAGGCAGAGCGGCACCGGAATGTCCGGCTGGTTGACGAACATGGTGCCCGGCTTGGCCAGCAACGCCCGCTGGCGCTGCGCGGGCGGCAGGAAGCCGTACTCCGGGCGGGACGCCTCGGCCGGGTCGAGCCGGCCCACCACCCGGATCGCCGAGTTGGTCACGATCCGCCGCTCCACCTCGCTCGCCGTCTGCTGCGCGCCGATCAGGATCACCCCGAGCGAGCGGCCCCGCTCGGCGATGTCCAGCAGGACCTCCTTGATCGGCGAGGAGCCCTCCCGGGGGGCGTACTTGTTGAGCTCGTCGAGGACGACGAAGAGCAGCGGCTTGGCGGTGCCGGACTTCTCCTTGCGCTCGAACTCGCTCTTGAGCGTCACACCGACCACGAACCGCTGCGCGCGGTCGGGAAGGTTGTGCAGGTCGACCACTGTGACCTGGGCCGATTCGCTCGTGTTGATGGAGTGGGGGCGGCGGGTGGCGAGGTCGCCACGGATCAGCCGGGCCAGGTCCTTCTTGCTGCCGATCAACCGCCGGGCGAACGCGTTGACGGTGCCCAGCCCCACAGCGCTACCCGCCCAGTCGGAGCGGGTCTCGTCGTCGTTGAGCTGATCGACGATGTGGTCGACCAGATCGCCGTAGGAGCCGAGCCGGACCCCGTCGATGCTCACTCCGCCGTCGGCGGGCTGGGCGTAGCGGGCCAGGTGCGCGGCCACCGAGTGGACCACCATCGTGTACTGCTGACGCTCGTCGTCGGCGTCGGCGAAGACGTACGGCAGCAGACGGTCGGTGCAGAACTCGCTCAACGTCCAGTAGAACGCGTCGACCCCGGTGAGCCGGCTGCTCACATCCGGCGTACCGGCCGAGTCACCGACCCGGGGCGGGGCGTACACCCGCACGTCGGGGAAGGCGCCAGCGCTCAACCCGAGCTTCGCGTACGCGGCGCGGGTGGGCTCGTCGAGGCGGGTGTTCGGGTGGTCCAGGAAGAGCAGATCCTCGCCCTTGACGTTGAAGATCAGCGCCTTGGCGTTGACCGCGTCGCCGCCCAGCACGCCGGAGCGGAACACCGAGTAGAGCAGGAAGGTGGCGAAGCTGGTCTTGGTGGCCACCCCGGAGATGCCGGAGATCGAGACGTGCGCGCCCCGGCTGCCGTCGAGGAAGTCGGCGTTGAGGTAGACCGGGACCCCGTCCCGACCCATCCCCATCGGGATGCGTCGCTCCATCCGGTCGAAGTGCAGCGCGCGGGCCCGGGCGTCACCCTCGGCCCGGTGCACCACAGCGCCCGGGGTCGGCGGCACGTACAGCTCCGGATCGACCCGGGTGGTGGTCACCTCGGCCGCCTCCTGCACCTGTGCGGGCAGCGTGCCGTCGGCGATGGCGAACACGTCGGACTCGAACTGGGCGCCCTCGTGCCGAGCGCGGACCTGGGTGACCACCCCGGCGATCGTCACCGGCTCCCGGTCCGGCAGTTCGCGCCGGGTGACCACCACGTCGTCGAGCTGGAGGTAACTGCCCGGGGCGACGGCCGTCCAGAACTGCAACGGGGTGGCGTCGGCGGTGCCCAGCACGCGGCCGACCACCTCGCCCGGGCTGTCGAGCTCGGCGTCGGTCATCGGGCGGCTCGGGTCGGTCGGGCATCACGGTCGGCGCGCATGCAGTGCATCCTGCCCGAGGAGTACGACAGGTCGCCACGCGACGCGGCGGACGACACCATGCGCCGTCACACTCACAACGGTGGGTGTGTGCCCCGGCGACGGCGGGTTACGGGCGGGCGTGGCGGAGCATCAGGACGCCGTCGTCGGAGGCGAGCACGTGGCGCAGTGGCAGGTGCCGGGGCGCTGCGCTGTCGCCGGCGGTGATCCGGCCCGGGCCGGGCCCGGCCAGCAGCGGCGAGACGGTGAGGCACAGCTCGTCCACCAGGTCGGCGGCGGTGAGCGCGCCGAACAGGTGCGGACCGCCCTCGCAGAGCAGTTGGGTGAGCCCGCGGCGGTGCAGCTCGGCGAGACCGGCGGCCAGGTCGACCCGCTCGGCGCCGCAGCGCAGCACGTCGGCGACGTCGGTCAGGCCGGGCGGGGGATCGGCGTCGGCGTGGGTGAGCACCACCGGGCGGGTCGGCGCGTCGGCGAAGGCGGCCTGCGCCGGATCCAGGTCGAGGGAGTTCGAGACGACCACCAGCGTCGGGTACTCGGCCAGCCCGTTGGCCAGACGCCAGGCTCGGCGGCGCTCGTTGAGCCGGACCGCCCGGTACTTCTCGTGGCGCAGTGTGCCGGCGGCCACCACCAGCGCGTCGCAGACCATCCGCAGCAGGCCGAACACCCGCTTGTCCGGCTCGCCGGAGAGCCCGGCCGAGAAGCCGTCCACGGTGACCGCGCCGTCCAGGCTGGCCACGAAGTTCACCCGCAGTCGGGGCTCGTCGGCGCGACCGTAGAGGGAGGTCAGCGCGGAGTCGTCGAGCGGCTGCGTCGACGGCTCGGGCCAGAGCCGTCGGATCGGAATTCCGACGGTCATTCGTCGGCCGGACCGGTGACCGGAGGGGTGGGTTCGGCGGTACGGTGCTGGCAGTCGCACCAGTTCCGGCCCGGGCAGTCGTCGTGTCGCCGGGCCCGGCACGCTCGGCAGATCATGCTCGCAGCCTAAGCCGCGGGAGGACAGGACAGCATGGCGCGTCAGATCTTCCAGCTGAAGATGTCCCTCGCCGGAACCCGCCCGCCGGTGTGGCGCAGGGTGCTCGTGCCGGCCGGCTACACGCTGGACCGGCTGCACCGGGTGGTGCAGCACGCGATGGGTTGGCGGGACTGCCACCTTCACTCGTTCGAGATCGACGCGGTGCAGTACGGCGAGCCGGACGCGGACGGGGAGTTGGGGTTGCACGACGAGCTGGACGTGCGGCTCGACGCGGTGCTCGGCAAGGGCAGCCGGTTCTCCTACACGTACGACTTCGGCGACTGGTGGGAGCACGACCTGGTCGTGGAGGACGCGTTGACGGCCGACCCCGACGAGCGGTACCCGGTCTGCGTGGCCGGCGAGCGGGCCTGCCCGCCGGAGGGTGTCGGCGGATCGTTGGGCTACCAGGCGCTCCTGGAAGCCGTGGACGACGAGAGCGCCACGGCCGACCTCGTCAGCTCCCGCCACGCGATGCTGCGCGACTGGGCGGGTTCGACCTTCGACCCGTCCCGCTTCGACCCCACCCGCGCGACCACGCTCCTGCGCCACTTCTGCTGATCCACCACCCCCGCCGCACCCGACCGACCGTTGTCGATCAACAAGTCGGTGCCGGAGGGGCACCGTTTCCTGACCGATACTTCCTGGTCACCGCGTGGGGGCGGGCGTTGTGGGTGGGGTTGGTGCGGAGGGAGTGGTCAGCGGTAACGATCTGGGAACGCTCCCAACGTCCTATTGACACTCCCGTTACCCGCCGGCAATCTCATGGGAGCGCTCCCGGAGGTGGCATGGGTCACTCACGCATCCCCGGCCTGGCGCGATGAGACACCCCCCACCACAACCACCCAGCCTCACCACCGGAAAGAGGGGTCAGCGCATGAGTGTCACCACGCGGCGTACCCGCCTGGCGGCCGCTGCCCTGGCCGCGATCACCGCAATCGGCGGACTCGCGGCCTGCGGCAACGACGACGACAAGCCAGCGGCCGGCGAGAAGCCCGCCAAGCTGGTCGTCGACACCTTCGGCGAGATGGGCTACGACGAGCTCGTCAAGCAGTACGAGAAGGACACCGGCATCAAGGTCGAGCTGCGCAAGACCGCGCAGCTCGGTGAGTACCGGCCGAAGCTGGTCCGCTACCTGGCCACCGGCAAGGGCGCGGCGGACGTCACCGCCTTGGAAGAGGGCATCCTCAACGAGTTCAAGCCCAACGCGCGTAACTGGGCCGACCTCGCCCCGCTGGTCGCCGACCACTCGAAGGAATACCTGCCCTGGAAGTGGGAGCTGGGCAAGGCGCCGGACGGTCGACTGATCGGCCTGCCGACCGACGTCGGCAGCCTCGCCGTCTGCTACCGCAAGGACCTGTTCCAGGCGGCCGGCCTGCCCACCGAGCGTGACCAGGTGTCGGCGCTCTGGCCTGACTGGAAGGGCTTCCACGACGCCGGCCTGAAGTACAAGCAGGGCAGCGGCGGCAAGGCGTTCATCGACTCGATCACCGCCGTCTCCAACGGTGTGCTCTTCCAGGGCAACGGTGACCTGTTCTACGACAAGGAAGACAACATCATCGCGGACACCAGCCCCGCGGTGAAGAACGCCTGGGACACCGCCACCTCGATGGCGGACATCTCCGCCAAGGCGTCCACCTGGTCGCCGGAGTGGTCGGGTGGCTTCAAGCAGGGCACCTTCGCGGCCACCTTCTGCCCGTCGTGGATGCTCGGCATCGTGTCGGACAACTCCGGTCCGGCCAACAAGGGCAAGTGGGATGTCGCGTCCGTGCCGGGCGGCGGCGGTAACTGGGGCGGCTCGTGGCTCGCGGTTCCGGCGCAGAGCAAGTACCCGAACGAGGCGGCGAAGCTCGCC
This sequence comes from Micromonospora sp. NPDC050795, assembly GCF_044456785.1. Lineage (NCBI taxonomy): Bacteria > Bacillati > Actinomycetota > Actinomycetes > Micromonosporales > Micromonosporaceae > Micromonospora > Micromonospora sp. NPDC050795. The sequence goes on from NZ_JBITGE010000014.1 coordinate 61,760, forward strand.
GAGTACCTGACCAACGCGAAGAGCCAGGTCGAGGCGTTCAAGCTCAAGGGCCCGCTGCCCACGAACCTGGAGGCGCTGAAGAACGAGGCGTTCGTCAGCTACACCAACGAGTACTTCAGCAACGCGCCGACGGGCAAGATCTTCGGCGAGAGCGTCGCCAAGATCCAGCCGACCCACCTGGGCCCGAAGCACCAGGCGGTGAAGGAGAACGCGCTCGAGCCGGCTCTGCGGGCGTTCGAGAACGGGCAGGCCGACAAGGCGAAGGCCTGGGAGCAGTTCACGAAGGACGCAAAGACTCAGGGTGCCTTCTGAGTGATTCCCTGCCGGTGGCGTTCGGGGCTTCCCGGACGCCACCGGCCGGTCCCCTCCGCGTAGCGCCCTGCGCGAGGGCCCCCGGGCCTCGCCGGAAAAGGAAATTCGCATGAGCCTGTCGGCCACGACGGCACGGCCGTCGCCAGCAGCACCGCCTTCTCCCGACGTCGATCGCCACCGTCGACGGGGAAGATTACTCAACCGCCTCGATGTCAAGTACTCGCCGTACCTCTACATCGCCCCGTTCTTCCTGATCTTCGGTGTGTTCGGGCTGTACCCGATGGTGCGTACCGCCTGGATGTCGTTGCACGACTGGGACATGATCGGCGAGCACACGTTCATCGGCTTCGACAACTACACCCGGCTGGTGTCCGACGAGTACTTCTGGAACGCGCTGGTCAACACGTTCGGCATCTTCGCCCTGTCGACCATCCCGCAGTTGTTGCTCGCCCTCTTCCTGGCGAACCTGCTCAACCGGACCCTCCTGCGCGCCAAGACCTTCTTCCGGATGGCCATCTTCATGCCGAACGTGGTGTCGGTGGCCGCGGTCGCGATCGTCTTCGGGATGCTGTTCCAGCGGGAGTTCGGTCTGTTCAACTGGCTGCTCAGCTTCGTCGGTGTCGACCCGGTCGACTGGGACGGGCACCGGTGGAGTTCCTGGACGGCCATCTCCTCCATGGTCAACTGGCGGTGGACCGGGTACAACACCCTGATCCTGCTCGCCGGCATGCAGGCGATCCCGAAGGACCTCTACGAGGCCGCGGAGATCGACGGCGCGGGCCCGTGGCGACAGTTCTGGCAGATCACCCTGCCGATGCTCAAGCCCACCTTCATCTTCGTGGTCATCCTGTCGACGATCGGCGGCATGCAGCTCTTCACCGAGCCCCTGCTCTTCGGCAACGGCAACATCATCGGCGGCAACCAGCGGGAGTTCCAGACGCTGGCCATGTACATGTACGAGATGGGCATCGTGAACCTGAACACCGCCGGCTACGGAGCCGCGGTCGCGTGGGCGATCTTCATGATCATCATCGTGGTGTCGCTGTTCAACTTCCTACTCGTCCGCCGCTCGGCGAAGTGAGGAGAGATCGATGATCTCGGCTTCCCAGCGCCTGTGGCGCACCAGCCCGCTGACCTACCTGGCGCTCGTCCTGGCGGCACTGCTGTCGATCTACCCGTTCTACTACATGCTGGTGATCGGCAGCCGCAGCCTGGACAACATCAACGACGTGCCGCCGCCGCTGACCCCCGGTGGCGCGTTCGGTGACAACTTCCAGCGGGTGCTCGACAACGACGCCGCCAACTTCCTCACCGGCATGATGAACTCGATCATCGTCTCCTCGGTGGTCACCCTGTCGGTGGTGCTCACCGGTTCGCTGGCCGGTTTCGCCTTCGCCAAGCTGAAGTTCCGCGGCAGCAACGCCCTCCTGCTGGCGATCATCGTCACCATGATGATCCCGACCCAGATGGGGCTCATCCCGCTCTGGGGGATGATGCAGGACCTGGGGTGGTACGACACGCTCTACGCGGTCACCGTGCCGTTCCTGGTCACCGCCTTCGGCGTGTTCATGATGCGGCAGTACGCCAGCCAGGCGATCTCCGACGAGCTGATCGAGGCCGGTCGCGTCGACGGGGCCAGCACGTTCCGGATCTACTGGAGCATCGTGCTGCCCGCGCTGCGTCCCGCCGCCGGCGTGCTCGGTCTGCTGACCTTCATGGAGACCTGGAACTCGTTCCTCTGGCCGTACGCCATCCTCACCCCGGAGAACCCGACCCTCCAGGTCTCGCTCTCCTTCCTGTCGTACGCCTACTACACCGACTACTCCCAGGTGTTCGCCGCCACGGCGATCGGCACCATCCCCCTGGTCATCGTCTTTCTCGTGTTCGGCCGCCAAATCATCGGCGGGATCATGGAAGGTGCCGTCAAGTCGTGAGCAACCCCGCCAGCCCACCCGCCGTCGACGTCCTCGACGAGCGTCCCGGGCTGACCTTTCCACCCGGATTCCTCTGGGGGGCCGCGACGGCGGCATACCAGATCGAGGGGGCGGCGGCCGTGGACGGCCGCACCCCGTCGATCTGGGACACCTTCAGCCACACCGACGGCCGTGTCCTCTCCGGGCACACCGGCGATGTGGCGTGCGACCACTACCATCGCCTCGGCGAGGACGTCGCGCTGATGGCCGAACTGGGCCTCAGGTCGTACCGTTTCTCGGTCTCCTGGTCGCGGGTGCAACCCGGCGGCACCGGCGCGGCCAACCCGCAGGGCCTGGACTTCTACCGGCGACTCGTCGACGAGCTGCTGTCCAACGGCATCGAGCCGTGGCTGACCCTCTACCACTGGGATCTGCCGCAGCCGCTCGAAGACGCCGGCGGCTGGCCGGCCCGGGACACCGCGGTCCGCTTCGCCGACTACACCACCCTGATGGCCGACGCTCTCGGTGACCGGGTGCGCTACTGGACCACGCTGAACGAGCCGTGGTGCTCGGCGTTCCTCGGCTACGGCTCCGGCGTGCACGCCCCCGGCCGCACCGACGGAGCGGACGCGGTGCGCGCCGGCCACCACCTGATGCTCGGTCACGGCCTGGCCGTGCAGGCACTGCGGGCCGCCCGGCCGGGCGCTCAGGTGGGCGTGACCGTCAACCTCTACCCGGTCGACCCGGCCAGTGACAGTCCCGCCGACGTGGACGCCGCCCGGCGTATCGACGGGTTGGCCAACCGGTTCTTCCTGGACCCGCTGCTGCGGGGGTCGTACCCGGAGGACCTGGTGGCCGACCTCAGCACGGTGACCGACTTCGAGCACGTGCACGACGGCGACCTGGCGACCATCTCCACGCCGCTGGACCTGGTCGGGGTCAACTACTACAGCCGGCACGTGGTCGCCGCGCCGGTCGAGGACGGGGAGGCCGACCCGGCCCCCTCGTGCTGGCCGGGCAGCGAGGACGTCCGGTTCGTCACCCGTGGCGTTCCGGTCACGGACATGGGCTGGGAGATCGACGCCCCGGGTCTGACCGAGACGCTGCGCCGGGTGCACGACTACACCGAGCTGCCCCTTTACGTCACCGAGAACGGCTCCGCGTTCGTCGACTCGGTGGTCGACGGGCAGGTCGACGACGTCGATCGGCTGGCCTACTTCGACGCCCACCTGCGCGCCGCCCATGAGGCGATCGACGCCGGAGTGCCTCTGCGGGGATACTTTGCCTGGTCGCTGATGGATAATTTCGAATGGGCCTGGGGTTACACCAAGCGGTTCGGCATGATCCACGTCGACTACGACAGTCAGGTCCGCACCCCCAAGTCCAGCGCCAAGTGGTACGCCTCGGTGATCCGCCGCAACGGTCTGGCCGCACAATAGGCTCGGGCCAGCCATCAGGACGGCCCCGGCGTCCACCTCCCGCAGGTGGCGCCGGGTCCGCCCGCCGTCGGAGGAGCACACGATGACAACGCAGCGCACCCGGTCGCTCGGGCGCCCGACCCTCGACGCGGTCGCGGCGCGTGCCGGCGTCGGTCGGGGCACAGTCTCCCGCGTGGTCAACGGCTCGCCCCAGGTCAGCCCGGAGGCCCGGGCCGCGGTCCAACAGGCCATCGCAGAGCTGGGGTACGTGCCGAACCGGGCCGCCCGTGCGCTCGTCACCCAGCGGACCGACTCCGTCGCGCTGGTCGTGTCCGAATCCGGCGAGCGGGTCTTCACCGAGCCGTTCTTCGCCTCGATCGTGCGGGGGATCAGCTCCGGGCTGCTGGAGACGCCGATGCAGCTCTGGCTGGCCATGGCCCAGTCGCCGGTGGAGCGGGAGCGCGTCGAGCACCACCTCACCAACCAGCACGTCGACGGCGTACTGCTGCTGTCGTTGCACGACTCCGACCCGCTGCCGACGCTGCTGGAGGAGCGCGGCCTGCCCGCCGTGCTCGGCGGTCGGCCCGCCCGGATGCTGCAACCCGGCGCCCAACCGGCCTGGTTTGTCGACGTGGACAACGTTGGCGGGGCCCGGCAGGCGGTGGAGTACCTGGCGAGACAGGGCCGGCGGCGCGTCGCCACCATCGCCGGTCCCCAGGACATGGGTGCGGGGCTGGCCCGTCTGGCTGGCTACACCGACGCGGTCAAGGCCACCGGCGCCAGCGTCAACCCCGACCTGATCGCGTACGGCGACTTCAGCGAGGGCAGCGGCGCGGCCGGAATGCGCCGGCTGTTGGATGTCTGCCCGGACCTGGACGCGGTCTTCGTCGCGTCCGACCTCATGGCGTTCGGCGCGCTGCGTACCCTGCGGGAGGCCGGCCGGCGTGTGCCCGAGGACGTCGCGGTGATCGGCTTCGACGACGCGACCATCGCCCGACAGGCTGAGCCGCCGTTGACCACTGTCTTCCAGCCGGTGGAGGAGATGGGCCGGCAGATGGCCCGCCTGCTGGTGGCCCGGATCCGTGGCGAGGAGCTACCCGCCTCCCACATCCTCCTGGACACCCAACTGATCCACCGAGCCTCCGCCTAACCCCCACCCCCCACCCCACCCCCACCCCCCACCCCCACCCCGCCCAGCGGGTGTCGATCATGGGGTTGGCCTGGACATTTCCGGCATTCCAGCCCGTCAACCTCATGATCACGAGGGTTGGCGGGGGAGATCGCGCTCGATCCTGGATCTGGTGGCCTCCGGGGGAGCGCACACCACTCCATCCAGGGTCGAGCGCGATCTTGGGGTGCGGGGGCGGGCGGGGTTACGGGGTCCAGCGGCGTAGTTCGCGCTTGGCCAGGGAGTTGCGGTGCACCTCGTCGGGCCCGTCGGCCAGGCGCAGGGTGCGGGTCTGCGCCCAGAGAGCGGCCAGTGGCGTGTCCTGGCTGACGCCGGCGCCGCCGTACCCCTGGATAGCCTTGTCGATCACCCACTCCGCCATCGCCGGCGTGCCGATCTTGATGGCCTGGATCTCGGTGTGCGCGCCCTTGTTGCCGACGGTGTCCATCAGCCAGGCCGTCTTGAGCACCAGCAGCCGGGCCTGCTCGATGCGGACGCGGGACTCGGCGATCCACTCCCGGACCACGCCCTGCTCGGCCAGCGGTCGGCCGAAGGCGATCCGCTCGTTGGCGCGGCGGCAGAGCAACTCCAGGGCCCGCTCAGCCATTCCGATCAATCGCATGCAGTGATGGATCCGGCCCGGCCCGAGCCGGGCCTGGGCGATGGCGAAGCCGGTCCCCTCGGCTCCGATGAGGTTCTCCGCTGGCACCCGGACGTCGGTGAAGTCGATCTCGGCGTGCCCGCCGTGCGAACCGTCGGTGTAGCCGAAGACGGTCATGCCCCGGCGCACTGTGACCCCGGGGGTGTCCCGGGGGACCAGCACCATGCTCTGCTGGCGGTGCCGGTCGGCGGTGGGGTCGGTCTTGCCCATCACGATGAAGATCTCGCAGCGCGGGTCCATGGCCCCGGACGACCACCACTTTCGTCCGTTGATCACGTACTCGTCGCCGTCGCGGGTGATCCGGGTGGCGATGTTGGTGGCGTCGGAGGAGGCGACATCCGGCTCGGTCATGCAGAAGGCCGAGCGGATCTCGCCCTCCAGCAGCGGCATCAGCCAGCGCTGTTGCTGCGCCTCGGAACCGAACTCGGCCAGCAACTCCATGTTGCCGGTGTCCGGTGCCGCGCAGTTGACCGCCTCCGGCGCGAGGTGCGGGCTGCGGCCGGTCAGCTCGGCCAGGGGAGCGTACTGGAGGTTGGTCAGGCCGGCGCCGTAACGCGGGTCGGGCAGGAAGAGGTTCCACAGGCCGCGCTTGCGGGCCTCCGCCTTCAGTTCGGCCAACACCGGGGTACGCGACCACGGGTCCCCGGCGGCCACCTGTTCGGCGTGCACGGCCTCGGCCGGGTAGACGTGCTCGGTCAGGAACCGGGTCAGCTCGGCGCGCAGCTCTTCGGTCCGGCTGTCGTATGAGAAGTCCATCACCGCTCCCTGGCGGCGGTCAGCCCGTGCGCGACCAGCGGTGCCACCATCTCGCCGATCCGGTCGAAGCCCTCGCCGAGCGTCTGCCCGAGCGTGTGGCGGTAGTGGATGCCCTCGCAGATGACCGCGAGCTTGAAACAGCCCAGCGCCACGTGCCAGTGCAGCGGCCCGACGTCGACATCGCTGCGGCCGGCGTACCTGTCGATCAGCTCGCTGCCGGTGGGGAAGCCGGCGCGCGGGCCGAGCCCGTCGGCGACGGGGTTACCCGCGGCGGTGTCGCTGCCACCGAGCACGTCCCAGTAGGTCAGCAGCAGCCCCAGGTCGGCGAGGGGGTCGCCGAGGGTGGCCATCTCCCAGTCGAGCACCGCGTGCACGGCCACCGGGTCGGCCGAGGCGAGGAGGTTGTCCAGCCGGTAGTCGCCGTGCACGATCCGGCCGGCGTTCGCGCCCTCCGGGGCGGTCGCCGCGAGCAGGTCACGCAGCTCGTCGATGCCGGGCAACGGGCGGCTGCGGGAGCGGTCGAGCTGCCCGGACCAGCGGCGGACCTGCCGGGCGAGGTAGCCCTCGGGGCGGCCGAAGTCAGCCAACCCGACACTCGACGGGTCGACGCTGTGCAGCGCGGCCAGCGTGTCCATCATCGCCATGGCCAGTGCGCGGCGGCGCTCGTCGCCCAGCGGGTCGGTCTGCGCGCGGGTGCGGAACACCTCGCCGGGCATCCGCTCCATGAGGTAGAACGGTGCGCCGATCACCTCGGGGTCGGTGCAGAGCAGCAGCGCGCCCGGGACCGGCACCTCGGTCGGCGCCAGCGCGGAGATGACCCGGAACTCGCGCGCCATGTCGTGCGCGGTCGCCAGCACGTGGCCCAGCGGGGGGCGGCGCAGCACCACCTCGCGGTCGCCGAGGCGCAGCAGGTAGGTGAGGTTGGACTTGCCGCCCGCGATCAGTTGAGCCCGCAGCGGCCCGACGGCCAGCTCGGGTCGGTGCTGTGCCAGATGGTCGGCGAGACGGTCAAGGGCAAGCCCCGCTGGGGAGACGGCCGTGGCCCCCGGCCGTGACGCGTCGACAGCCGGATCGCTCATCCGACTAGTTGATGGCAGCCCGCTCACGTTGTCAAGGTCAGAATTTCCGCTCGGGACATGCCCCTGCAACGGGGACGAAATGGTCAACGACCAGGCTGGTGTCAGCCTGCCGGCAGCTCTCTGTGCCGGCCCGCCGAGCGGAGGGACAGACATGTTGCTGCGAGTTCGGGTCACCCTGCCGGATCGTCCGGGCACTCTCGGTCAGGTCGCCCGCACCTTAGGCGTCTCCGGGGCGGACATCGTCCAGGTGGTGGTCCTCGAACGGCTCGGCGGGCGCGCGGTGGACGACTTCACTGTCGTCTGGCCGGGTGCGGCGCGGGTGGAGCGGCTGCTGGCTGGCCTCGCGGCGATACCGGGCGTGCGGGTGGACGGTGTGTGGCGGGCGATCGGCGCGCCCACCACCACCGGCCAGGACGCGGAGCTGTTGGCCCAGGTCGCGGCCAACCCGGCCGACGGGTTGGCCACCCTGGTCGACGCGGTGCCGGGGCTGCTGGCCGCCGACTGGGCAGTGGCCGCCGTGGTGCCGGTCGACTGGGCCTCGCGCAGCGGGGGCGGCGGGGCGACCGTGGGGTACGCGAGCTGGCGGGCTCCCGTACCCGCGCGGTTGCCGGAGGTGACCCCGCTGCGCGGTCGGTCGATGACCACGCCCGACGGGACCCACCACGCGATCACGCCGTTCGGCCGGGCGGGCCTGGTGCTGGTGGTGGCCCGTGAGCGCAGCGAGACCCTCTCCGCTGCGGCGTTCCACAGCACCGAGGTGGATCGGCTCACCCAGCTCGTCCGCGCCTGCGCGGTGATCCTCGGTGACCGACTCGACCTCGTCGGTTCGCCGCCGCCGGTGGTCGCCGGCCCCTGAGCGGCCGAGGAGTTCCCGGGCCGACACCGCCGGGCAACCGGGCGGCAACAGGCGGGGGTGAGGCTCTTACCGGGGAAGGGAGCCAACCATGACGTTGTGGCGGATCCGAGCGACGGTGGACGACCGACCGGGTTACCTGTCGGTGCTCACGGCGAGCCTCGCCCTGCGTGGGGTCAACATCCTCACCGTGCAGGTGCAGCCCACCGAGCAGGGCGCGGTGGACGATTTCCTGGTCGACGCGCCGGACGCGCTCGACGAGGCTGAGCTGATCGCCGCCGTCGAGCAGGGTCGGGGCCGGGACTGCTGGGTGGCGCGCAGCGAGGCGCGTGGTCTGGCCGACCAGCCCACCCGGGTGCTCGGGCTGGCAAACCGGTTGGTGCGTGACCCGGACGCGACGGGCGAGGCGTTGCGGACCCTGCTCGCCGCCGACGTCGTCAGCTGGCGACCGGCATCGGTCGGCGGCGAACGGGGGATCACCGGGGCGAGCATGCTGTTGGCGGACCCGGCGGGCGGTTCGTTCGCACTGCGCCGGGCCGCGCCCGATTTCACCCCGGCGGAGTACGCGCGGGCGCAGGCCCTCGTCGAGCTGGCCGCCACGGTGGCGCGCCGGGCCGCCGAACAGGTGACTGTGGTGCTGCCCGACGGCGCGGAGGTGGCCGTCCGGCCGGCCAACGCCCATGATCTGCCCGGCGTGGTGGAGCTGCACGAGGCGTGCTCGCCGCGTAGCCGGCAGCGGCGTTACCTGGGCGGGGCGGCGCTGCCGCAGCCGGCCCGCCTGCGTCGACTGCTGGAGCCGAGCCGAGGGCTGACGCTGATCGCCAGCACCACCGGCTCCGATGGCGCGGCCGAGTCGGTGGTCGCCATGGCGAACCTGCTCGGCGAGGGCGACGAGGCGGAGGTGGCGCTGCTGGTGCGCGACGACTGGCAGCGGCGTGGGCTCGGCTCGGCGTTGCTGCGCCGGGTGGTTCAGCACGCCGACCGGTCCGGGTACGCGGCGCTGGTGCTGCACGTGCAGGCCACCAACGACCCGATGCTGCGGACGCTGCACCGGCTGGGCCGGCCCACCGTTGTGGAACGCGACGGCGGGCTGCTCACCCTCACCGTGCCGCTCGCTGTCCCCACCGGGGCGGACCGCAACGGCGCGTTCTCCACGGCCTGACGAGAGCCCCTTGTGCGTGGCGAGCCTCCACAAGGGGCCCGGTCGTCGGCGAGCCTCCACAAGGGGCCCGGTCGTCAGGTGCTGGGGTAACTGCTGTAGTCGGGGAAGTTGCCGTAGAGCCGGCTGTCTCCGCCGACGGTGACGGCCTGCACCAGCAGGTCGCCGCCGACGAACGCGCCCTTCCAGGAGGCGCCCCGGCCGCCGAACGGTTCGTCGCGGTCACCGCGTGAGCGCGGCTTGTTGATGCCCACCTTGAACGCCTGGAGGTCCACGGCGAGCTTGCCGGCCTCGTCGGTGTCGTCGCAGGCGAGTGAGGCCACCAGCGCGCCGTTGGAGGCGTTCATCGCGGCCAGCAGCTCGTCGGTGGTGTCCACCACGACGATCGTGTCGACCGGACCGAACGGCTCGGCGTGCATCAGTCGGGACCGTCCGGGCGGGGCGAGCAGCACCGACGGCGCCACGTACGCCGAGGTGTCCTGCCCGGGCAGGAACGGCGCGCCGGCCAGTTTGCCCCGGTGCAGGGGGATCGCGCCGCCACGGACCGCCTCGTCGACGGTGCGGCGGAGCTCGTCGGCCTTGGTGGCGCTGATCAGCGGACCGAAGTCCAGCTCGGGCAGCGGGTCACCGGGGGCCCAGCCGTCACCGACGGCGAGCGGGTGACCGAAGCGGACGGAGCGGACGACCGGCAGGTACATGTCGAGGAACTCGTCGACGAGGTCGCGCTGCACCACGAACCGGGGGTACGCGGTGCAGCGCTGCTTGCCGTACTCGAAGCCCTTCCTGAGATGCGTGGCGAGCAGGTCCCACTGGGAGAAGTTCCAGATGCCCCAGGCGTTGAGGCCCTCCTGCTCGATGAAGTGCCGCTTGTCGCTGTCGAGCAGAGCGGCGGCCACCTTGCCGCCGTTGGACCGGCCGCCGACGAACGCCACAGCGCCGATCTCGGGTGCCCGTACCAGCACCTCGGACAGTTCCGCGCCGCTGCCGGAGACGAGCGTGGCGGGCAGTCCGGCCCGGCGCATCAGCGCGTGCGCGACGGTCAGGCACACCGCGCCGCCCTGGGAGGGGGTCTTGGCGATGACCGCGTTGCCGGCCAGGAGCTGCACCAGTTCGGCGTGCACCAGCACGCTCATGGGGTAGTTCCACGACGCGATGTTGCTGACCGGGCCGGGCAACGGCTCGCGGCCGTCGGCGAGCATCCGGTCGATCTCGCCTGCGTACCAGCGGACGCCGTCGAGCGCCCGGTCCACGTCGGCGCAGGCCAGCCGCCACGGCTTGCCGATCTCCCACACCAGCAGCAGGGCGAGCAGGTCGCGGTGGGCGGTGAGCGAGTCCAGGGCCTCGGCGACCCGGGCCCTGCGGTCGGCCAGCGGGGTCCGGGCCCAGGCCTGGTGCGCGGCGGCGGCGTGGGCGACCGCGGCGCGCGCGGTGGTCGCGTCGACCCGGGGCAGGTTGATGAGGACGGTGTTGTCCAACGGGGTGCGGACCGGGGCGGGCTGGCCGACCGCCCGCCATTCGCCCTCGACGAGGTTGTGCAGGGTGGTGACGCCGTCGACCTCGGTGCCGAACGCCTCCGGGGCGACGGTCACCGCGCGGGCCAGGATGTCGTCCCAGGCGGTGTCGTCGGCGAGTCGTAGTGCTGCCATCGCTTCTCCTCAGGTTGACCGGGGAGCGGCGGCGTCGACGGCACCGCTGGTGAGCGGTACTGTCTCGCGCTTCGTAGCGGGTCAGCAACAGTACGTTCGTCTGGCTGGTCGCCGGAGCGCTCGATCGGTGCGAAATTTGTCGCAGACGCGCTCGCCGTGAGCTGCGCAAACGTCTTTCACAGATCGAGATCCATCGATGATGTGAAATGGTCCGCAGTGGTTACTCGCGAGTACGGAAGTGGTGCCGTACGCGTCGGCCCCGATCGGCAGGCTTTCCAACCGACGAGCCGCCCATTACATTGTCGGTTATCCATGGGAGCGCTTCCATGACCCATGGTCACACCGCCACCCCCGCTGTCGCCGGTGGCCGTGCCGCCCGTACGCCGTCCCGCGTCGGTGCGACCGCCGGCGGCGCCTCCGACAGGAGTCCGCCATGCGCCACCTGACCCGGCCGTTCAGCGGCCAGCCCGGCCGGTCGCCGGCCGCCGACCAGCCCTGGCCGCGGCGGCTGCTGGCCCTCGGCGTCGCGTTGCTCACCGGCGCGTCCCTCGCGGTGACCGCGCCACCGTCCGGGCCCGCCACCGCCGCCCCGGCGGCCAAGCCCGCCTCCGCCGCGCCGGCGGCCACCTACAACTACGCCGAGGCGTTGCAGAAGTCGCTGCTCTTCTACGAGGCGCAGCAGTCCGGCCCACTGCCCGACTGGAACCGGGTCTCCTGGCGCGGAGACAGCGCGCTCACCGACGGCGCCAGCGCGGGCGTGGACCTCACCGGCGGCTGGTACGACGCCGGCGACCACGTCAAGTTCGGTTTCCCGATGGCGTTCAGCGCCACGATGCTCGCCTGGGGCGCGGTCGAGTACCGCAGCGGGTACACCTCGTCCGGGCAACTGCCGCACCTGCTCAACAACCTGCGCTTCGTCAACGACTACTTCATCAAGGCGCACCCGTCGGCCAACGTCCTCTACGGACAGGTCGGCAAGGGCGACGACGACCACAAGTGGTGGGGTCCGGCCGAGGTGATGCCGATGGCGCGGCCCGCGTACAAGATCGATGCGAGCTGTGGCGGCGCGGACCTGGCGGGGGAGACGGCCGCCGCGATGGCCGCCTCCTCGATGGTGTTCCGCCCCACCGACGCGGCCTACGCCGACAAGCTGCTCGGCCACGCCCGGCAGCTCTACACCTTCGCCGACACGGTGCGGAAGGCCTACCACGAGTGCATCACCGACGCCACGAGCTTCTACCGCTCGTGGAGCGGCTGGCAGGACGAGCTGGTCTGGGCCGCGATCTGGCTGCACCGGGCCACCGGCGAGGCCAGCTACCTGGCCAAGGCCGAGAGTGAGTACGACAAGCTCGGCACCGAGAACCAGACCACCACCCGCTCCTACAAGTGGACCATCGCCTGGGACAACAAGCAGTTCGGCGCGTACGTGCTGCTGGCCAACCTGACCGGCAAACAGAAGTACGTCGACGACGCCAACCGGTGGCTGGACTACTGGACCGTCGGGGTGAACGGGCAGCGGGTGCCGTACTCGCCGGGTGGGATGGCGGTGCTCGACTCCTGGGGCGCGCTGCGCTATGCCGCGAACACGTCCTTCGCCGCGCTGGTCTACAGCGACAAGACCACCGACACCACCCGCAAGGCGCGCTACCACGACTTCGCCGTCCGGCAGATCAACTACGCGCTCGGCGACAACCCGCGCAACTCCAGCTACGTCATCGGATTCGGCGCCAACTCGCCGAAGAACCCGCACCACCGCACCGCGCACGGCTCCTGGTGGGATAGCCAGACCGTGCCGGTCCAGACCCGGCACACCCTCTACGGCGCGCTGGTCGGCGGCCCGTCCTCGGCCAACGACGCGTACAGCGACAGCCGGTCTGACTACGTGATGAACGAGGTGGCCACCGATTACAACGCCGGCTTCACGTCCGCGCTGGTCCGGTTGACCTCCGAGTACGGCGGCACGCCGCTGGCGAACTTCCCGGTCGCCGAGACGCCGGACATCGACGAGCTGACCGTGGAGACCACAGTGACGCAGGCCGAACCTCGGGCCACCGGGCTGAAGGTGATGGTCTACAACAAGTCCGCGTTCCCGGCCCGCGCGCTGACCGACGGCCGGTTCCGGTACTACTTCCGGCCCGACGGCACCGGCCCGGTGCAGGTCACCGCCGGCTACACCCAGGGCTGCCCGTCCCCGACCACCGCCAAGCAGTTCAGCGGCGACATCTGGTACGTCGAGGTGGACTGCGCCGGGTACACCATCGCTCCGGCGGGTCAGTCGCAGCACCGGATGGAGGTCCAGTTCAAGATCGGCGTGCCGGAGGGCGGCACCTGGGACCCGACCAACGACCCGTCGTACCAGGCCACCGCCGGGCCCAACCGGAAGGTGCCGCTCTACTCCGGCGCCACCCGGGTCTGGGGCGAGGAGCCGGGCCCGGTCGTACCGGACACCACCGCGCCGACCGTCCCGGGTGCGCCCGTCGCGTCGGGCCTCGGGCCCCGCACGGTCACCCTGAGCTGGGCGGCGTCCACCGACAGCGGTGGCAGTGGCCTGGCCGGCTACGACGTCCGCGAGTTCCTGGTCGGCAACGACGTGGTGGTGGTCCGGCCGGTCACCGGCACGACGCTTACCGTCCCGACGCTGCTGCCCGAGCGGACGTACGAGTTCACCGTCGTGGCCCGCGACGGCGCGGGCAACACGTCGGCCGCCTCGCCGAAGCTCACGGTGACCACGCCACCGGCCGGCACCGCCGACACCACAGCGCCGAGCACCCCCGGCACGCCGGTCGCCTCGGCCGTCACCGCCACCGGGCTCACCCTGGCCTGGACCCCGTCGACCGACAACGTGGGCGTCACCGGTTACCGGGTCTACCGCGAGGCCGGCGCCACCGACGTGCTTGTCGGCTCGCCGACCGGCAGCACCCAGGTGGTGTCCGGGTTGACCGCCTCCACGGCGTACCAGTTCTACGTGGTCGCGGTGGACGCGGCGGGCAACACCTCCGCGGCGTCCACGCCGGTCGCGGTGACCACCGCGGCCCCGCCGGTCGGTGGCACCTGCACGGTGGGGTACGCCACCACCGACTGGGGCAGCGGCTTCACCGCCAACGTGTCGATCACCAACACCGGCACCACCGCGATCAACGGCTGGACCCTGCGGTTCAGCTTCCCCGGCGGGCAGAGCGTCAGCCAGGGCTGGTCGGCGGCGATCAGCCAGAGCGGCGCGGCGGTCACCGCCACGAACCTGTCCTACAACGGCACGATCGCGGCCGGGGCGTCGGTGAGCTTCGGCTTCAACGGTACGTACAGCGGCGCCAACCCGAAACCGACCGCCTTCACCGTCAACAACACCACCTGCGCCATCGCCTGACCGGCACCGCACGCGAGATCGTGGACAGTTGCCGTCCCGCGCGGACGGTAACTGTCCACATCTGCGGTCACACCTCCCTACGGCAGGTGCTGTGGCACGAGTTGACGCAACCGGTCGTGCAGCCGCGGGGCGAGGCTGCGGGCGTACGTGGCGGTCAGATGATGCGCGTCCCGGTAGACGAGCAGCCCGTCGATCACCGCGGGGCACGGTTCGGTGGGGCAGATGGCGTCGTTGAGGTCGGCCAGGCGCACGCCGGGCACCGCCGCCGCGGCGCGCTCCTGCGGGATGCCCCAGGTGAGCGCGCGCTGCCGGGGCTGCGCGCAGGCGGTGAGTCGCTCGCGATGGGCCGAGACGCACTCGGCGATGTCCACGGTGAACGACGGGGTGTCCCGGATGACCACCAGCGGCAGCCCGGCCCCGGTCATCTCCGACCAGGTCTGCGACAGTGCGGCCGTCTGCGCGTCCGTCGTCGCCGGGCCCGGTGGCGGCGGGCTGCCGTCCACCAGCGGAATCTGGGTCACGCTGGAGACGATGAGCAGCCGGGGCCGCCGCTCGCCGGTGAGCGCGGTTCGCAGATTGCGGTTCCATTCCGTGCAGCTGTGGTCCGGCCGCCCGGCGATGTCGATCGGCGCGGTCAGGAAGGAACACGTCGTCTTGATGTAGGTGACCAGCCGCCAGCCGCGCTCCGCCGCGATGACCTGGAGGGCCGGCACCCAGTGCGCCGCGTGCGAGTCGCCGGCCAGGGCCACCTCGACCGGCGAGTTCCGGTCGCCGTAGGTGCAGCTGCGCAGGCTTGCCTCCTGCGCCTGCGTGACGCAGTCGTCCCGGTAGACGTCGGGCAGGTCGTCGCGGGCTTCGAGCGGATCGGGTGTGATGCGGGCGAACCGGTCCACCGGTGCCGCCGCCCGTTCGCCCCCGGGTGACGCGACCGGCGCGGCGGCCCCGGCGGGTGGCGCCTCGACCGAGGCCGGTGGCCGGACCGCCAGTTGCAGTCCGATTCCGGTGAGGACCGTGACGCTGGTGGCGGCCAGTCCCATTCGCAGCACGCGGGCCCTGGAGAACTGTGCGTACCGGAAGGGGTTCTCCACCAGGTGGTAGGTCAGTACCGCCGGGACGGCCGAGCAGAGGATCATCGCGAGGCCGGCCGTGGTTCCCAGTGGTCCCCACCGGGCTTCCGCCACCACCAGCAGGGGCCAGTGCCACAGATACCACGAGTACGACACGGCACCGATCGCGCGCGTCGGTCGCCTGTTGAGCAGCAGGGCCGGCCCGTATCGTCCGGCACCGGGCCCGGCCGCGATGATCGCTACCGCGCCGAGGGTGGGCAGCAACGCGAGATATCCCGGGTAGGCAGCCGTCTCCGGTCGGATCAACGTCGCGGCGAGGGCGACAGTGGCCATACCGGCCCAACCGAGCGCGATCGCGGCGGGACGCGGCAGCCGGGACAGGTGTCCACCCAGGATCGCCAGACCACCGCCCAGCGCCAGTTCCCACATCCGGGTGGTGGTGACGAGGTACGCCCGCGCCGGTTCGGCCTGGCTCAGGTGAATCGACCAGGCCAGCGACGGGATGCCGACCAGGGCGAAGGCGGCGAGCAGCCACGGGGACATCCGGTCGCCGAGGAACGGTCTGCGGTGTCGGCCCGACCGACCACCCGAGATCGGACGCCGCGCGTCGATGTGCCGGGACGTGCGCCGCGCAACCTGGAGGGCGACGACGAGCAGGAGCAGCGGCCAGACCAGGTAGAACTGCTCCTCCACGGCGAGTGACCAGAAGTGCTGGAGGATGCTGGGGGCCTCCTCGGAGCGGAGATAGTCGGTCGACTGCTCGACCAGGCGCCAGTTCATCGCGTACACCGCGCTGGCCAGGGCGTCCCGGGCAGTTCCCGCCCAGCGGATCGGGGGCAGGAAGAGGTAGGTGAGCAGGAGGCTCGCCACGAGGACGACGCTGGCGGCCGGCAGCAACCGCTTGGCGCGTCGGGCGTAGAAGTCGACGATACGGATTCCGCCGGTCCGGCGGATCTCGTCGACGAGAAGTCCGGTGATCAGAAAGCCGGAGATCACGAAGAAGACGTCGACGGCGACGAACCCGGCGGGGAGCGCGGAGATGCCCGCGTGCCCGACCAGCACCAGCACCAGCGCGAGCCCCCGCAGCCCTTCGATGTCGCCACGGAACCGGCCCGCGAGGATCGGGCCGGCGCTCGCGTCCGACCCCCTCGTCTCCACCCTCATTCAAGGCACGATAAGCGCGATTCGAGCCTTAGGGGATGAATGCCCCAAATGGGCTGAGTGAGCGCGAGAGCTCCCGCTCACTCCACCAGGTCGTCGGCGAGCAGGTCCATCAACAGACCGTCGTGCCAGCGGCCGTCCGCGCCGCGCTCGTAGCGGCGCAGCACCCCCACCGGCCGAAAACCGACCTTCGCGTACGCCCGGATGGCGGCGCTGTTCGCCGCGGCCGGGTCGATGGTGAAACGGTGGTGGCCGTACTCGTCGATCAGGTGTCGGGCCAGGGTGCGGATGGCGTCACCACCGAGGCCGGCGCCGCGCTCCGCCGGATCGAGGAAGACGTCCAGGCTGGCGTGCCGGTAGTCCGGGTCCGCCTCGGCGTACCACTGGATCGCGCCGACCACCCGACCGTCGTGCTCGATCGCGTACACGTGCAGGTCGTCGTCGGCGAGGTCGGCACGCACGGAGTCGGCCAGGTCGTCGCCGCCCCGCCACCAGCGGCGTACCTCCGGGTCGGCCCGGATCGCGGCGAGGGCCGGCACGTCCGCGACCGTCGCCGGTCGTAGGGTCACCGCCCGCCCTCGCAGCATCCGGCTCAGCCCCGCATCTCGCCGTGCTCGACGCAGATCGCCGACCAGCCCACCGGCAGCACCTGAACCTTCATCCGGCGACGGCAGCGGGGGCAGAAGCGGGGCGGCTCCAACTGGCGGGCCGACGCGCAGGCCGGGTGGACGGTGGCCGTCGCCGGCTCACCGCACCTGTCGCACCACAGCTCCGTCGTCGTCATTGTCGTCACAGCGTGGCGGAGAGCGCCTTGACCGGCATCTTCAACTCGTCCAACAGCTCCAGGTCGGCTGTCGCCGGTCGACCCAGCGTGGTCAGGTAGTTGCCGACGATCACCGCGTTGATGCCGCCGAGCAGGCCGTCCCGGGTGCCGAGGTCGCCGAGGGTGATCTCGCGGCCACCGGCGTACCGCAGGATGGTGCGCGGCATGGCCAGCCGGAACGCGGCGATGGCCCGCAGCGCGTCCTTGCCCTCCACCACCGGACGGTCACCGAGCGGCGTGCCGGGACGCGGGTTGAGGAAGTTGAGCGGCACCTCGTGCGGGTTCAGCTCGGCGAGCTGGGCGGCGAACTCGGCCCGCTGCTCGACTGTCTCACCGAGGCCGAGGATGCCACCGCAGCACACCTCCATGCCGGAGTCGCGAACCATCCGCAGTGTCTCCCAGCGCTCCTCCCACGAGTGCGTGGTGACCACGTTGGGGAAGTACGACTTGCAGGTCTCCAGGTTGTGGTTGTAGCGGTGCACGCCCATGTCGACCAGGTCGTCGACCTGCTCCTTGGTGAGCATGCCCAGCGACGCGGCGACCTGGATGTCGACAGCCGCCCTGATGGCGGCGACGCCCTCGCGCATCTGCTTCATCAGCCGGGCGTCCGGACCGCGGACCGCGGCGACGATGCAGAACTCGGTCGCCCCGGTCGCGGCGGTCTGCTTCGCCGCCTCGACCAGCGACGGGATGTCCAGCCATACCGAGCGCACCGGCGAGGTGAACAGGCCCGACTGCGAGCAGAAGTGGCAGTCTTCCGGGCAGCCGCCGGTCTTGAGCGAGACGATGCCCTCGACCTCGACCTCCGGGCCGCACCAGCGCATCCGCACGTCGTGGGCGAGCTGGAGGGCGGCGGGCAGGTGCTCGTCGGGCAGGTTCAGCACGGCGAGGATGCCGGCCTGATCGAGGCCGACACCGTCACCCAGGACCTGGGTCCGGGCCTGGTCGAGGATCTCTGGCATGGCTCGTACCCTACAAGGCGTCCCGATCAGCCGGAATGACCTGGCAGTCCGGCGGCCCACCCGCACCGAGTGGAATCGTCGGGCCGATGGCGGCGGGTGGTAATTTCGCCCGGCGGGTGTCGGGCTGACCGGCACACACAGCGGGGGAGGGTGACGGTGGCGGACTGGCTGGCGGCGCTCGACCGCCGCGCGGAGCTGCGGGCGAAGGCCGGGCTCACCAGGCGACTGCATCCGCGTCCGGCCGACGATCAGATGACCGATCTGGCCGGCAACGACTACCTCGGCCTGGCCACCCACCCGGACGTCGTCGCCGCGGCCACGGCGGCCCTCTCGGCGTACGGGCTGGGCGCTACCGGGTCGCGTCTGGTCCGGGGCTCCACCGACGCGCACCGGGCGCTGGAGGAGGACCTGGCCCGCTGGTTGGGCACCGACGGCGCCCTGGTCTTCTCCTCCGGCTACCTCGCCAACCTCGGCGCGCTGCGGGCGCTCGTCCAACCTCAGACGCTGCTCGTCTCCGACGCGCACAACCACGCGTCGCTGATCGACGGCTGCCGCATCTCCGGTGCGGAGACGGTGGTCACCCCGCACGCCGACGTCGACGCGGTGGCCGCCGCGCTCGCGGCCGCTCCCGGCCGCCCGGCGGTGGTGGTGACGGAGTCGGTGTTCTCGGTCGACGGTGATCTCGCCCCGCTGGCTCGGCTGCACGCGGTGGCCCGCCGTCACGGCGCGTTGCTGCTGGTCGACGACGCCCACGCGCTGGGCCTGACCGGTCCGGCCGGCGCGGGCGCGGTGCCGGCCACCGGGCTGGCCGGCGAGCCGGACGTGGTGGTCACCGCCACCCTGTCCAAGGCGCTCGGTGGCGCGGGTGGCGTTGTCGCCGGCCCGGCCGAGTTCGTCCGGCATCTGGTCGAGACCGGGCGCACGTTCATCTTCGACACGGCGCTGCCGCCGGCGGTCGCCGCCGGCGTGCACGCGGCACTGCGGCTCGCCCAGGCCGGCGACGACCTGCGCGCCGAACTCTCCGACCGGGTGGGACTGGCGGTCGCTCGACTGCGGGCGGCCGGGCTGACCGTCTCCGCCCCGGACGCGGCGGTGATCTCGGTGACCGCCCCGGGCCCGGAGGCGGCGACCGCGTGGGCCGCGGACTGCCGGGACCGGGGTGTCGCGGTGGGCTGTTTCCGGCCACCATCCACCCCGGACAGCCGCTCCCGCCTGCGCCTCACGGTGAGCGCGGGGGTGCCCCGGACGGCGTTCGAGCGGGCGCTGGACGTCATCGTGGACTGCGCACCATGACCGGCTGGGCGGGGTCGGTGCTGGTCACCGGGACGGACACCGAGGTCGGCAAGACGGTGGTGACAGCGGCGATCGCGGCCGCCGCGCAGGCTGCCGGGCTGCGGGTGGCGGTGGTCAAGCCGGGCCAGACCGGTACGGCCGGCGGTGAGCCCGGCGACGTGGACGCGGTGAACCGGTTGGCTGCGCCGCTGACCGGTCGGACCCTGGCCAGCTATCCGGATCCGCTCGCTCCGTTGGCTGCGGCGCGGGTCGCCGACCTGCCGCCGTTGGAGTTGTACGCGGCGGTGGACGCCGTCCGCGCGGAGGCCGACAAGCACGACCTCGTGTTGATCGAGGGCGCGGGCGGGCTGCTGGTTCCGATGGGGCTGCGGCCGTCGGGGGAGCCGTGGACGATGGCCGACCTGGCGGTGTCGCTCGGCGCGCCGGCGGTGGTGGTCGCCCGCGCCGGGTTGGGCACGCTCAACCACACCGCGTTGACCCTGGAGGCGCTGGACCGTAGGGCGGTGCCGGCCGGTGTGGTGATCGGCGCCTGGCCGGCCCGGCCGGAGCTGGTGCACTGGACGAACCTCACCGACCTGGTGCCGAACCTGCTCGGCGCGCTGCCCGACGGCGCGGGCGCGATGGACCCGGGTGTGTTCCGGCGGTCCGCGCCGGGTTGGCTCACCCCGGACCTGCACGGGGTGCTGGACGACTGGCGGGTCTGGGCCGAGGAGAGCGGCTGAACACCTGACTTTCGTCGGTGTCCGCGCAGGTCGGGCGTGGGTAGCCTGACCGCCGTGCGGATCCTCGACTACCCGCCGCCGGGTTGGCTGCACCGGCGGCGTCGCCTGCTGCTGGACGTGCTGCTCTGGGCGGTGGTGGCCGCCCCGGTCGGCTACGCCGAGGCCAGCCCGCCCTATTCGCGGTACACGGTGCCGCTGTTGGTCGGCAAGCTGCTGCTGCTCGGTGTGGCGGTCGTGGCGACTCGACGTCAGCCGTTGGTCGCCCTGGTGCTGGCGGTGCTCGGGTCGTTGGTCGACGGCAACTTCGTGTTCGCCATCCCGGTCTTCAGCTATCTCGCCGGGCGGCGCAGCGCCACAGTGGGTCCGGCGATCATGGTCTTCGTGCTGATCACGGCCGGTGGCACGGCGCTCAACCTGGGGTTTCTCGGCGCCGGTGCGGCCACCTGGTTCCTGCTCGCGTCGGTGCTGCTCTTCGCCGCCGTGTTCCCCTGGTTGGTCGGCCGGTACCGTCGCCAGCAGCAGGAGTTGACCGACGCCGGTCGCCGGCACGTCGACGCGCTGACCCGCGAACAGCGGGGTGCCGCCGAGCGGATCCGGCTGCGTGAGCGGGCCCGGATCGCCGGGGAGATGCACGACTCCCTCGGTCACGACCTCAGCCTGATCGCGTTGCGCGCCGCCGCCCTGGAGGTCGCCGCCGACCTTGACGACCGGCACCGGGCCGCGGCCGGGGAGTTGCGGGCCAGCGTCTCCGCCGCCACCGAGCGACTGCACGAGATCATCGGGGTGCTCCGCGAGGAGGCTGGCGCGTCGCTGCGCCCGAGCGGGGAGACGGTGGCCGACCTGGTCGACGGTGCCCGCGAGGCCGGCATGGTGGTACGGCTGGACGCCGCCCCGGCGGTCGCGGACCTACCGGCGATGACCTGCCACGCGGCGCACCGGATCGTCCGGGAGGCGCTCACCAACGCGGCCCGGTACGCGCCGGGCGCCCCGGTCGACGTGCGCCTCACCCGCGACGGTGACCGGGTCGAGGTGACAGTCGTCAACGACGCGCCGCCGGCCGGGCCGCTGCCCGCCCCGCCGTCGCAGGGCAGTGGGCTGCTCGCCCTCGCCGAGCGGGTCCGCCTCGCCGGTGGGACGCTCGACGCCGGCCGTCGGGCCGAGGGCGGGTTCACGGTACGGGCGGTGTTGCCCGCCGCCGCCGCGGCGCCGTCCGAGGCGATCGGGTCGGTGGTCGAGGTCGCGGCGACGTCATGGTCCGACGAGCGACCCGGCCCGGCCGAGCGGCCGGTGGACGCCGAGCGGCGGCTGCACGACGCCCGCCGGCGGGTTCGGCGCAGCCTGCTGGTGGCGCTCGTCGCCCCGGTTTGCTTCGCCCTGGTGCTCTCGTTCGTCTACTACCCGGTGGCGACCGCCGGGACGGTGCTGGACCGGGCCACCTTCGACCAGCTGCGTGTCGGCGCGGCCCGGTCGGAGCTGGTCGGGCTGCCCCGGCGGCAGTTGGAACGGTCGGCGGCTGTCGACCGGGCGGGCTGCGAGTACTACACCGACGGCAACTTTCCCCTCGCCGCGCCGACCTGGCGGCTCTGTTTCACCGATGGCCGGCTGGTCAGCAAGGAGTGGATCGCCTAGTGGACACCCACACGACGGGGACACCGCCGATCCGGGTGGTGCTGGCCGACGACGAGGCGATGATCCGGGCCGGCGTCCGGGCCATCCTCGCCAGCGACCCGGGCATCGAGGTGGTCGCCGAGGCCGGCGACGGGCACGCGGCGGTGGAACTGGTCCGTGCCCACCGTCCCCGGGTGGCGCTGCTGGACATCCGGATGCCGCGTTTGGACGGGTTGGCCGCCGCCGCCGAGATCCGCCGGATCGTGCCGGACACCGCGACGATCATGCTGACCACGTTCGGCGAGGACGACCACGTGGCCCGGGCGCTCGGGCACGGTGCCAGCGGGTTCCTGCTCAAGGCCGGTGACCCGCGTGAGCTGATCGCCGGTGTGCACGCGGTCGCCGACGGTGGGGCGTACCTGTCGCCGAGGGTGGCCCGCCGGGTGATCGAGCTGGGGGCCGACCGGTTGGCCCGTCGACCCGCCGCCCGGGACCGTGCAGCCGGGCTGACCGAGCGGGAACGGCAGGTGCTGGCCCTGGTCGGGGCGGGCCTTTCCAATGCCGAGATCGCCCGCCGGCTGCACCTCGTGGAGGGCACCGTGAAGAGCTACCTGACGAGCATCTTCACCCGGCTGGACGTCCGCAACCGGGTGCAGGCGGCGATCCTGGCGTACGAGGCGGGGTTGGTCGACGGCTGAGCGGGGGCCGATCGGCCCCCGCTCAGCGCGGCCTGCCTTACGCGTCGCGTCGGCGCAACGCCGCCCGGCCCAGCAGCAGTGCGGCGGCGGCCCACCCGGCGAGCACGAGCAGTCCGACCACTGGCGGGTACGGCTCGGTGTCGCCGGCCAGGAAGTGCCCGCCGGCCACGCCGGGGAACACGTCGGCGATCCGGTTCAGCACGTCGATGTCCGGCTCCTGGAGCGACAGCGGCACGATCATCAGGGTGGCGAGGAGGACGGTGAGCGTGAGCACCGCACTGCGGAGCGCGGCGCCGAGGCCCAGGGCGAGCACACCGACCAGCGCCAGGTAGGTCGCCACCGCCACGATGTCGCCGACCGTGTCGGCGGCGGGAGCGCTGCCCCACTCACCGAGCACCGGCCGGGCGACCAGGGCGCCGACGCCGCCGAGCAGCAGCCCGAGCGCGAAGGTGACCGCCCCCGCGACGGCGGCCTTGGCCAGCAGTACGCGACCGCGGGACGGGGTGCACTGCAGCGTCGTACGGATGGTGCCACTGGTGAACTCGGCGGTGATCGCGAGCAGGCCCAGCGCCAGCACCACGTACTGGGTCAACTCGACCGAGTCGATGAGCACGCTGCCGACGGTGACGATTCCCCGGTCGTCGGTCGGGTCGTCGTTGGTGTTGTCGTTGGCGGCGTAGATGGCCAGTTGACCGGCGCTGGCGGCCATCACCAGCAGCCCGGCCAGCGCCGTCCACCAGGTGCTCCGGACCGAGGAGAGCTTGGTCCACTCGGCGGCCACCGCGCCGTGGCGGGTGCTGGTGCTGGTGCTGGTGCTCATCGCGCCCCACCTCCGGTCGGGCCACCGGCGTACTCGACGCTGTCGGCGGTCAGCTCCATGAACGCCTGCTCCAGCGACGCGGCGTGTGCGCTCAGCTCGTGCAGTCGTACCCCCAGTTCGTGGGCCAGGTCGCCGACCTGGTCGGCGGTGGCGCCGGTGACGGTCAGCTCGTTCCGGTCGGCCGCCTCGACGCTCGCCCCGGCGGCCGTGAGGCGCGTGGCGAGCGCGGCCAGCCCATCCGGGCGTGGGC
Source organism: Micromonospora sp. NPDC050795 (assembly GCF_044456785.1). Classification (NCBI taxonomy): domain Bacteria; kingdom Bacillati; phylum Actinomycetota; class Actinomycetes; order Micromonosporales; family Micromonosporaceae; genus Micromonospora; species Micromonospora sp. NPDC050795. The sequence continues at coordinate 85,493 of NZ_JBITGE010000014.1, forward strand.
TGCGGACCCGGACCGCGACAGTGCTGCGGGCGATCACCTCGCCGATCGGCTCGTCGGCGAGCAGCCGCCCCCGGCCGATCACCACGAGCTGGTCGGCGGTGAGCTGCATCTCGCTCATCAGGTGGCTGGACACGAAGATCGTCCGCCCCTCGTCGGCCAGTGAGCGCATCAGCTGCCGCACCCAGCGCACCCCGTCCGGGTCGAGTCCGTTCACCGGCTCGTCGAACATCAGCACCGGCGGGTCGCCGAGCAGCGCGCCGGCGATGCCGAGCCGTTGGCCCATGCCGAGCGAGAGCGTCCGCCCCGGCTTGGCGGCGGCCCGCCCGTCCAGCCCGACGGTGTCCAACACCTCGTCGACCCGGCGGGTCGGGATGCCGTTGCTGTGCGCCATGGCCCGCAGGTGCGCCCGGCCGGACCGGGCCGGGTGGATGGCCCGGGCGTCGAGCAGCGCGCCCACCTCGTGCAGCGGCCGGCGCAACTCCCGGTACGCGCGCCCGCTCACCAGGGCCTGCCCGGCGGTGGGACGGTCCAGCCCGAGGATCATCCGCATGGTGGTGGACTTGCCGGCGCCGTTGGGGCCGAGGAAGCCGGTGACCCGGCCGGGCGCGATGTCGACTGTCAACGCGTCGACCGCGACGGTCGACCCGAACCGTTTCGTCAACCCACGTAATGTGATCATGCGCTGACGCTAGGCGAGTGAGCTGCCGCGCCGCCGCGCCCGAACGGCACCACCCGTCCCTGACTTTCGTCAGGTCGGTGGCGGGCTGATCACCGTACGTACTGCTCCAGCAGTGCCGGGGTGAGCCCGGCCCGGTGGATCGCCTTCAACGCCGCGAGTAGGTCGTCCATCAACGCCGGTCGGAAGTGCATCAGCAGCACGTCGCCGGGTTGGACCACCTTCTCCGGGGTCTGGTAGCGCACCTTCCCCTCGTGGACGGTCTCGGTCCAGTGGAAGACCGCCTTCGCGCCGCAGTCGTGCGCGGCCTTCAGCGTGCTGCTGTCATGCTCACCGAACGGTGGCCGGAACAGGGTGGGTCGCTTGCCGAACAGCTCCTCCAGCCTGTCGGCGGCACCGCAGATCTCCTGCTTCTGGTAGTCGTACGACCGGCCGGCCAGGGAGTTGTGGTGGATGGTGTGGTTCTCCACGACCCCGCCCACCGCCGCGATCTGCCGGAAGTAGTCGGTGTGCTCCGCCGCCGCCGGCGAGTTGAGGAACATCGTCACCGGGATACGCGCCTCCCAGATGAAGTCGACAACTTCCGGCGGACGGGCCAGCCCACCGTCGTCGATGGTGATGAAGGCGACCTTCTGGTCGGTCGGCAGGCGATGCCAGAACGCGGCCGAACCGGTGGTGGGCAGCGGTACCGGTTGCGGCAGTGGCGCCTCGGGAAACGTCGGCACCTGGGACACGTACCAGGCCAGGCTCTTGAACGGGGGCTTCGCGGTCGGGGACGGCGAGGCCGAGGGGGTCGGCGCCGAGACGGACGGAGTCGGCTCAGCCGCGGCGACCTGCCGAGCGTGCGCCGGGTAGTTCGGACCGACTGTGCAGGCAGTCAACGCCAGCAGGGCCAGAAGCGTTACGGCGGCAGGGATCCGACGGGTGGGGGTGGCTGACACGCCCGGAAACATACCGAGCGGATGTCAGGATCCGGTCAGCCCGGTGTCCGCGGTGCGGCGGCGGACCACGAACGCGTCAGGCATCCGGAAGGTGAGATTGTCCGGGCACCAGGGCGGACGGAGCACTGTCACCCCGTCCAGCAGCGGCGCGGCCTCGGCCACCATCACGGCCGCCTCCATCCGGGCCAGCACGTCCCCGACGCAGCGGTGCGCGCCCGCCCCGAAGGCCAGGTGCCGGCGTGATCCACGCTGGCCCGGACGGAACTCGTCGGGCGACTCCACGACCGCCGGGTCCCGACCGGCGCGGCCCAGCCACAGCACGAGGCTGCTGCCCGCCGGCACCCGCGTGCCGCCCAGCGTGCTCGCCGTCGTCGCCACCCGCCGCCAGGTGACGATCGGTGGTTCCAACCGCAACCCCTCCTCCACCACGTCGGCCACCGCGACCTCGCCGCTGCGCAGGCCGGCCCGGACGGCCGGCTCGTCGGCCAGCCGGTGCAGGAGCAGGGTGAGGAACTGCGAGGTGGTCTCCTGCCCGGCGACCAACAGGAAGAAGAGCGCGCCGACCACCACGTCCGGCGGGTGCCCGGCCGCCCGCAGCTCGGCGGCCAGACCGCCGCCGACGGCCGCGAAGTCACGCAGCACGCTGTGGAACCGGCCCACCTCGGTGGCGAGCGCCACCTGCCGGTCGGGGTCCAGTGGCGCCCAGAACAACTCCAGCGCGGCGCGGGCGAACTCCTTGACCGCGCCGGCCGGCGCGTCCGGCAGCTCGACCAGCCGGGCCAGCACCAGCAGCGGCAGGTCGGCGGCGAGGTCCGCGTACAGGTCGACAGGCGAGCCGGCGTCGAGCGCGGCGCCGATCCGGGCGACCCGGTCCCGGACCAGCGCGGTGAGCCAGGGCCGTTGCGCGGCCACCCGGGCCGGGTGCAACGCCTCCGCGACGATGGCCCGGATCTGCGGATGGCTGGCACCCGAGTTGTTCGCCAGGGTCGGCGGCAGCCGGAACCGGTGCCCGGCGAGCACCCGCAGCGCGGTCACCGGCATCGGAGTCACCGCGTCCAGCGCGTTGTCCGGTCGGTAGGTGACCGGGTCGGCGAGGACCTCGCGGACCAGCGCGTGCCGGGTCACGACCAGGTGGGTGCCGCCGACGTGGTCCGGCACCCGGGCCACGTCCGGCCATGCGGGGTCGGCCACCTGCGCCCAGCTGCGGAACAGCACCCGGACACGCTAGCCGGGGGCCCCCGGCAGCCCGGCGCGCAGCCGCCAGACGGTGGTGCGCTTCACCCGCACACTCTCCAACGCCTCCGGCACCGGCACGTCGTAGGCGGCCACCTCGTCGAAGCGGTCCCGGGGCAGGAACGCCCGGCCGGGGTCACCGACGAGCGCCGGCGCGCCGGCCCGGGCGGCGCGCAGCAGGAACCGCAGGACCCGGCGGGCCATCGTCTCGCTGTAGAAGACGTCTCCGGCGAGCACCACCTCGGCGTCCCCGGCGTCGCCGTCGAGGATGTCGCCGAACTCGGCGTCGACGCGTACCCCGTTGGCCTCGGCATTGAGGGCGACCGCCGCCACCGCCAACTCGTCCACCTCGACGGCCCGCACGGACGCCGCGCCGGCGCGGGCCGCGGCGATGGCCACCAGGCCGGAGCCGGAGGCGAGGTCGAGCACCCGCCGGCCGGCGACCAGCTCCGGGTGGTCGGTGACGTACCGGGCGAGGGCCTGCCCGCCGGCCCACGCGAACGCCCAGAACGGCGGTGGCCGGTCGCTGGAGAACTCGCCCTCGGTCAGCTCCCACAGGCCGATCGGCTCGTCCGCCTGGTGCAGCCGCACCTCAGGTACGAAGGGGACCGGGGCCAGCCGGGCGTGCAGCCGGACGAACGTGCTGGAGAGCTCGGACACGGCGTGATTGTCCCAGCGGCCCGACTTCCGGCGTGTCGCGGGGGAGTGGTGACCGGTTCACCACGGTCGGTGAAAACCCACCCCGTGCTTGCCGTCCGGTGCGAACACACCCGTCTGGTCGGCGCCGTCCCCCGCTTCTAGCGTTGCGGGGTGGAGGCGACCGAACGGAGGACGGCGGTGGTGACGGTGTGGCGGTATGCGCTGAGGGCAGGGGTGGTGCTGGCCTGTCTGAGCGGGGTGGAGCTGGCGGTGGCCGCCCCGGCACAGGCGGCCTTCACCACCGAGATGAGCGGCCTGCCGGGACGGTTCACCGCCGGTGAGCAGGTGCGGACGATCTCCGCTGTGGTCTCCCAGACGGACCGGCGCGCCAGGTGCGCGAAGGTGCGCTGGTCGATGGTGCTCAGCGTGCAGGGCGGCCTGCGGCTCGACCAGGTGAAGATGGACCGGGTGGAGGAGACCGGCGACTTTCCGCTGCAGATCCGCACCGAGGGTGACACCGCCCGGCTGACCGACCGGCAACTCGACCCGGGCACGCTCTGCCCGGGCCGCACTGTCACGGCCCGCTACCGGGTGGCCTTCACCGAGGACGTCACCGAGGGGCGGGTCACCCTCGCCGCCGAGGCGTACGACGCCAACCTGCGCCTGCTGGCCCGGCAGACCGCCACCCGCTCGGTGGTGGGGGTGGGCGGTGCACCGACCAGCACCCCGAAGCCGACGAAGACCCCGCCGGAGCCCACCGAAACCGCCAGCGCGCCGACCGAGGACGAGAGCACGGCGACGGAGGAGGCGGTCGGGGAGTACCCGGCCGACGCCGCGCCACCGGCGGCCAACCGCCCGGTCTCGCAGTCCGGCGCGTTCGGCGTGGTGCAGGCCGCGTTTCTCCTCGGCGGGCTGCTGCTCTTCCTCGGGGTGGGGCTGCTGCTGCGGCTGCGGCACCTGACCCGGGCCGCGCCCGGGGACGCCGACGGGGGTGACGATCCCCTGGTGGACCGGCGCTGGGAACGCCCGGCCGTCGCCGACCCGTGGAGCCGAGCGCACCGCTGATCGGGGGTCCGCGACGGGAACCGTGGGTCGGTAGCGCTGACCCTCACTGATCGGGGGTGTGGGGCCGGCGGACATCCGCCGGCCCCACCGTGTCACTTCGAGAACGCCTGGAACTCGGCGATCCGGACCTGGCTCCGGGCCGGGCTGGCGGTCGCGCAGTCCGTCGTCGTGGCCGGGTCGTCGTCCTGCTCGCCCGCGTAGTTCGGGCCGCCGGTGCACTGGCTCGCCAGCACCTCGAGACGCAGGTGGGTGGCGAGGGTGGTGGGTACCGCGAACGTCCGGAGGTTGATGTCGCGGCTGTACGCCCGGTACGCCCCGCCGGGGAACGCGTCCCCCGCGCTGGTGTAGATGCGCTGCCAACGCGCCGGATCCGTGCAGTCGGTGGTCGTCGCGTTGCAGGCGGACACCGCGAACGAGCGCAGGGCACTGAGCGCGTTCTGCGCGCCGGTGTCGGCGTCGCCGGTGATCGCCGGGCGCAGCATCGCGCTGACGTTCACCCGCTTGACCGTCTGCGGGGCGTCGCCCGCCAGCGCCACTGTGAGCTGCCGGCCGGCGACCCCGTCCAGGGACGCCCAGTTCGTCGCCTCGGTGTCGTCGACGACCCGGTCCAGGTTGACCCCGTCGCCGGTGACGGTGGCACCGGACGCGGTAGAGGCGAGGTTGCGGCTCATCCGCAGGTCGACGTACCCGTTCTGCCCTGCCTTGGCGGTGACGCTGAGCCGCTGGTGCCCGAACCCGGGGGCCACGGCGAGCAGGTCGTACGTGCCGGCGACCATCTCCACCGTGTCCGGGATCGGCGTCGCCGGGTCGGTGTCGGCCACCGGCACGGCCCGCGCCTCGTACGCCCCCACGTACACCCGGATCGGCGCTTCGGCGCTGTCTCCGCGCGGGCGCAGGGTGAGCGTCGCGTTGCCACCGCGAGGCGAGGCGAAACTCGGCGTCGGGTCGGTGTCGCCGGCACCGTTCGTGGCGGCGTCCCGGCCCATTCCGGAGCGGGCGAACTCGGCCCAGATGAGGTCCTGGTTCGCGCCACCGAAGCGGAGCAGGTCGGCGGTGAGCATGTTGTCGCGCATGTCGAGCATGCTGACCTGGCTGGCGGCCTGGAGCAGGAACGAATCGAAGACCAACTGTGACCAGCGCCGGTTGCCCGGGCACTGATCTGCCGCGACCTTGCCCAGCGCGCAGTCGAGCTGCCGTTGCGGGGTGCCGAGGCCGTACCGCTTCACCAGGGCCGAGCGGACCCGGAAGTTGGTGGCACCCCAGATCTCCCCGTCGGCGTGCACGGCCGGGCCGGCGGTGTTGTAGCCGATGTCGGAGTAGTTGAGCGGGCTGCGGCTCAGGTCGTAGTTGCGGATGCCGCTGACCAGGTTGCCGGTGACGTAGCCGCCCGTGATGAAGGGCGTCTCGCCGGGCGCGCGCAGCCCGTGCTGGAAGAGGTACTCGGCGGCCAGGAGGTCGCCCCAGGACTCACCCATCGCCCCACCCTGGTGGCCGCTGATCCCGCTGTCCGGGCCGGCGATCATCCGGTTGGTGATCGCGTGGGTGTACTCGTGACCGATCACCGTCATGTCGTAGTCGCCGTCCACGCACGGCGGGTACGGCCCGCCGGCCTGCGGCTGCCAGAGGTACATGTTGGTGGTCGGCGGCAACCCGTCGCGCGGGGTGCCCTGGTTGGCGTTGTTCCGGTTGCCGGTCAGCGCGCCCTGCTGGGCGCGGCCCTGCTCGGCGTCACCGCCCAGGCCGGACGGGGTGAGGTTGACCGCCTGGAGGTTCCACGCCGACTCGGTGAAGCCCAACTGGTACGACCAGTCGTGCATCCGGTTGTGCATGGCGAAGAGGTTGGCGATCGACGCGTCCGCGTCGTTGCGCTGTGCGGAGGTGAACACCCCCGGGTTGCACTTCGCCTGGTGCCACTGGTCGGTGAAGGGGTACTCGTAGCGGCGTTCCGGGCTGGTGGGGGCCGGCACGACCGGGGTGCTCGCGCCCCAGGACAGCACCGTGTTGGCCGAGTTGCCGCGCGAGGTGAGGGTCGGGGTACCGGTGGCCGCGTCGACGTCCCACGGTTGGCCGGTGGCCGGGTCGCGGAAGGCGGCCTGGCAGCCGGGGGCCGGGTCGCCGCACCAGCGCACCCGGGGGTCCTGCCCGGGGCCGAGGTCGCGAGGCGGGGTGGCCGGGAAGACCGCCCAGCTCGGGTTGTCGGAGTCGAAGTCGACGAGGTCCTCGCGGACCAGCACCTGCCCGGTGCTGCCGTCCACGTAGCTGGTGAACGCGGCCGGGTGCTCGGTGTCCGCGCCGATCATGGTCACCTCGTAGGCGGCCCGTGGCCCGTCCAGCGGGGTGGGCACGGCCACCGACCGGATGGTGTGGCTGGCAACCGCGTCGGCGGTCAGCTTGGCGTCGGCGAGCGCGGCGGCGTACGCCTGCTCCGCGGTGCGGGTGGCCGGTGCCGGCGTGCCGGTGTCGCGGGCCAGCGAGGAGCTGACCGAGAGCACCGCGCCGTCGGCGACCGCGAGGGTGACGAGCCCGTCCGGCCCCGCGGGCAGGTCGCCGAAGCGTTGCCGGAGGGTGACGACGGTGCCGCTGCCGATCGGTCGGACCAGCACCCGTTCCATGCTGGCCACCGTGGCGGCGTCCATGCCGAACAGGTCCTGGTTGGCAGCCAGGTAGGCGCGGGCGGCGGCCTCCGGGTCGGCGGGCAGCCCGCTGGCGAGCGGCGTGCGGCCGGGGCCGAGCGCCTGTGGGGTGCCGAGCCGGTTCCACCGGACGTCGGGGTCGACGGCGCGGGCCAGGCCGCGTTGGCGGGCGGCGGGTGCCGCCGTACCGGCGCGGTTGTCGGCGTCGGCGGGGGTGTGTCCCTCGGCGAACGGCCCGGACCGGCGCTCGGCGGACGTCGCGCCGCCGGTGGGGGCCGCGGTGCTCACGCCGGTGGGGAGCAGCGCGGCGACCGTCGCCGTCGTCGCCAGGATGGCGATGAGCCGGCGTCGACGCCGGCTCATCGGGGGTGACCACTCCGGTTGTGGCACGGGACCTCCTCGTGGGAGCGGGATGGCCGGCGAGTCGCCGACCACAGATGCGCGGTGACGCATGCGCATCTGTGAATATCAGTCTCCCGAGGTCACGGCAAGGTCCGGAGCCGCTGTCGCACCAACAGATCGAGATTCGCTCAGGCGCTCGGCGCCCAATCGGGGTCGCGGCCGAACGCGGCCAGCAGGTGGTCCTGCTCGTCGGCGTCGTCGGGCACCTGCACGCCGGTGTGGACCAGGTTGTTGCGCCGGTAGGCGTCGATCTGGCCGGCGAACCACTGGGCGGCGGCGTGCACCGCGTCCGGGTCGAGCCGTGGCTGCGCGCCGATCGCCACCGCCACGTCCCAGCCGTGCACGAGGTGCTCGGCGAGGAGTTGCCGGAGGTACTCGGTGGCCGGGGTGTCGCCGCCGGAGAGGTGCACGGTGCGATCGATCGCGCCGGGGTGGGTGGCGGCGATCTCGGCCTGCGCGGCGGCCTCCCGAGCCGTCGCGATCGGGTCGGCGCCGAGTTGGTCGCCATCGAGCCGGTCGCCGACCTCGTCGATGGTCCGGCCGGCGAGCAGCGGGACGCTCCACCGGTCCTCGGTCACCACGTGGTTGACGAGCGTGCGGAGGTCCCAGTTCGAGCAGGGTGTCGGGTCGGACCACTGACCGGGCTCGATCTGATCCACCCGGTCGATGAATTCGGCCAGGCTCCGGCGGTACGCCTCCAAGAGGTCCATGCCGCCGATTGTTCCGGTCGACGGGGCGGACCGAGTCCGTTTTGCCCGGCTCGGTGCGGGGATCGGTTGCTCAGTCGAGGTCGGCCGGGTCCAGGCCGAGCTCTCGGGCGGTGACCAGCCGGACCCACTCGCCGAACTGGCGGCGGGAGATCACCCGGTCGTGCACGGCGAGTTGGACGGCGAGGCCGTCCATCACCGCGCTGATCCGCCACGCGGCCCCGTCGGCGTCGGCGCACTGGAAGGTGCCGTCGGCCACCCCGGCGGTGATCACCGCGGCCAGGTCCTGTCGCCAGCGCAGGTCGAGCCGCCGGGAGACCTTCTCCAACTCCGGGGTACGCAAAGACTCGGACCAGCCGTCGATCCACATGGACCAGGAGGTCGCGCGCCCGGCCGGGGTGTAGAGCTTGAGGATCCGGCGGAGCTTGGTCAGCGGTGCGGCCGAGGAGCGGGTCACCGCGTCGAGCCGGGCCAGATCCTGCTCGACCGCGTACGCGAAGGCCTGCGCAAGTAGCCGTTCCTTGGTGGCGAAGTGGTAGAAGACCAACGCCTGACTCACGCCCGCGGCATTCGCCACGTCCGCTGTCCGGGTGTTGGCCAGACCGCGCTCCACGATCACGTCGCAGGCGGTGCGCAGCAGGGCATCCAGGCGGATCTCGGCCGCACGTCTCGTCACGACCGTTACCGTAGCCCATCCGACTGAACACGAACAGTTACCACCACGCGCCGATCCACACCGTGGCAGTCGGAAGCCGGACACTTCTTTCGGGTGTCGTCGGTCGTTCCACGGAGAGTGTTCACCGAGGTCCGCTGCCCAGTGCCGGGTCGTCGAGACGTCGATGGTCAGGTATGCGACGCGATGATGACGATCATTGCCGAGGAATGTCGGAGTGTGACGGTCAGTGGTGGCTTCAGACACCAGGCCAGCCGCCTAGGAAGCCGGCCGGAGGTGACTCCGCTCCAGCCCCGGCCACCCCGGACGCGCCGAGGCGACCCCGAGTTGGCAGTCAAACACCTACTCGGCTAAAGTTCTCATCCGTCACCCGGGAACGTCCGGGGGCGTGCGGACGTAGCGCAGCTGGTAGCGCATCACCTTGCCAAGGTGAGGGTCGCGGGTTCGAATCCCGTCGTCCGCTCGGAGCTGCCGCCACGTATGACGGGGGCAACCTCGGTGGGGTGGCCGAGAGGCGAGGCAACGGCCTGCAAAGCCGTGTACGCGGGTTCAAATCCCGTCCCCACCTCGGCAACAAGCACGGGCGATTGGCGCAGTGGGAGCGCGCTTCCTTGACACGGAAGAGGTCACTGGTTCAAACCCAGTATCGCCCACCAGAGGAGAACGGCTCGTCACTGGAAATCCGGTGGCGAGCCGTTCCGCTTGTGGTGCCACGTCATCAGTCGACGCTGAGCCGGTAGCCGACGCCTCGTACGGTGTGCACGCGCAGGGCGTCGTCGACGGCGTGCAGTTTGCGACGTAACCGCTTCACGGCCGAGTGCAGGCTCGACGTGTCGCCGAGGAACGCGCAGCCCCAGACCGATTCGAAGAGTCGTTGGTACGTCCAGACTCCGACAGGTGCGGTGGCGAGTTGGGTGAGCAGGTTGCGCTCGAGTCGGGTCAGGCTGAGTCTTTCTCCGCGCCACGTCACCAGGTGGTCGAGCGGGTAGATCTCGAGGTCACGCAGGCTGATCCGTCCCGAGGTGGCAGCAGGGGCGGGCGCGGCGGTGGCCCTCGGTGCGGCGGTGGCCTTCACCGCGGGGGCGGGTTCGGCGGCGGCTTCGGGCGCGGCGGCTTCGGGGGCGGCGGCTGACGCGCCAACGGCGGCGGGCGCGGTGGGGCTGAGGAGTGAGGCGGGCCCGTTGACCATGGGCGGGCCGATCATCGCCTGCAACTCGGCGAGGTCGGTGCAGATGACCAGAGTGCCGAGCCCGTCGAGTCGCCGCACCATCCGCTCGCGTACGGACACGTCAGCGCTCACGCAGAATACGAGGGACAAATCGTCGACCATCGTTCCCCTTCCCCAGGTGCCACAGGAAAGACAACGCTGTCTGAGCGCCGTAGTCAATGGTTTCGCCGGCAACCATGGCCTTGCCGCGCGCCTCATCCCACGATCGCGCCCGAACCTGGATCCAGTGGTGTCGCACCGTCGATGAGGCCACTACATCCAGGATCCAGCACGATCATGGCGGCGGCCGGCACCTCGCTCGCCTCATGTCTCTCCGGCCCCGCCAGCGATGGCGTATGCGGACGGGCCGGCCGCCGTCGGTGCGGCGGCCGGCCCGGATGCGCTGTGGTCTGGCGGCTCGGCCAGCGGTGGACCCGGCGGCTCTACCAGCGGTGGACCTGGCCGGGTCACAGCGGCGGGGCGATGTCCCGCCGCTCCTCGACCTGGCGGTACTCCACCGGCTGCTCGGTGGTGGTGACGACCTGGCGGCGGCGACCCCAGATCAGCGTGGTCATGATCAGGCCGAGCACGCCGGCGCCCATCAGGATCCAGCCGACCACGTCGAGATTGATGCCGCCGACGCTCGCGTCCAGTGCGAAGGTGAGGATCGCGCCGAGCGCGATCAGGAAGATGCTGGTGCCGATACCCACGACAGCCTCCTTAGGGGGTGTGGTGCGCTGTCGGATCGTTCAGTACCCCGGCCGGAACCAGCGCAACCGCGACCGGCCAGGGTGCCGTTCCAAGCGATCTTGGCATCGGGTAGAGTTCACCTGTCGCCGGCGCTTGCCGGGGACGTGCGGACGTAGCGCAGCTGGTAGCGCATCACCTTGCCAAGGTGAGGGTCGCGGGTTCGAATCCCGTCGTCCGCTCGCGATGTGCCCCCTGGGGCCGCCACGGGCGATTGGCGCAGTGGGAGCGCGCTTCCCTGACACGGAAGAGGTCACTGGTTCAAACCCAGTATCGCCCACCATCCACACAGAGCGATCAGGTGGCCCGTTGCCGGATATCCGGTGACGGGCCTCTTTGTTCTTGGGGTGACCGTCGGTCATTCGCCGGCGCGGAGTACCTCGCTCAGCCGGTCACGTCGCCGCAGCGCCGACTCGACGGGTACGACGGTGGCCGCCGCCGCCAGTAGCGCCACGCTCACCAGGCCCAGCAGCCACCACGGCAGGACCGGCACCGGGTCGGCCGCCTGGCCGGTGAGCAGCCGCAGGTCGAGCGGGCCGAGCGCCAGGCGGGCGAGCACGGCCCCGAGTAGCGGGCCGCACACCGCGGTGACCACGACCGGCGGGAGCAACTCTCCGGCGGCGACCCAGCGGACGTCGCGTGGCCGCAGGCCGAGGGTCCGCAGCCGGGTGAGAGTCCGCCACCGCTGGGACGCACCGGCGGCGGCGGCGAGCATGAGGCCGAGCAACCCCAGCGCCAGCAGCACCGCGGCAGCTGTCCACGCCAGCCGTGTCAGCCCTGCCGTCAAAGGAGCCACCCGCTGCGCCCGCAGGACGTCCGTACGCAGCACGACGTCGGAGGACACTCCGGTGTTCGACACGGCCCGCCCCGCGCCGGGACCGGTCACCCAGACGGTGTTCGCAACGGCGGGCAGCCCGGCGTGGGCAAGGGCCGCGGCGTCCACGATGACGACGTCGTCGACGCCGCCGACGGAGGGAGCGGTACCGACGGCGGTGAGGCGTATCGCCGGCGCGCCTTCGCGGGGGAGTTGCAGCCGCGAGCCGGTGCGCAGGTCGCCGGATGTCGAGCGGACCAGCGCCGGGACCTCCCCGGGGCCCGGACCGGGAGCCGTGAGCCGGGCCAGCGCCGGCGCGTCGGGCAGCGCAGTGGTGGCCAGCAGGTGCTGGAACGCGGCAGCGTCCACGACGACCAGGCGTGGGGTGAGCAGCGTCGATTCGGTGAAGACGCGTGCCGAGTCGGTCACCTGCGCGACGACGACCTGCCCTACCCCGGGTGCGGCGGCGATGCGTTCGGCGAGTGCGGGCGTGGCGGTTTCGGCGTCCGCGCCGATGTCGAGGCGGGCGTCGGCGCCGACGGTGCTCCACGCGCCGTCGGTCAGGCCCCGGGTGACGGTGGCGCCGAGGATGAGCGCGAACGACGCGAGCGCCGTGGTGCTGACCAGCACCAGCAGGGGCAGCGCGCGACCGGCCGTTGTGGTCGCCTGGGCGGCACTGAACACGGCCAGGGGGCGGCGTGAGCGCAGGGCCTGTCGGAGCGCGAACCGCGCCCCGAGGGGCAGTAGCCGGAGCAGGACGAGCGCGCCGACGAGCGCGCCCAGGGAGAGGGCGCTGACCGGCAGGACGAGGTCGCCGGTCAGTTCACCGGTGTCGCCGCCGGAGGCGACAGGTAGGAGCCCACGCTGGTGCAGTGTGACGAAGGCGGCGATCGCGGCGATCAGGACAGCGGCCTCCACGGCGGCGCGTCGCAGCTGGCCGGTGGCCCGGTTCCAGCGCCGAGCGGCCGGGTTGGCGGGTTGGCGTCGGTCACGGCTGGCGCGGGCGGCGGCGAGGGTGCCGAACGCCGGCCCGGCGACGGCGCCGGCCAGGACCACGGGAACGGCCCAGGTCCAGGCGACGCCCGGGGCGGCCGCGCGCGCGAGCGCGAGCCCGACGGCGGCGGCTGACAGGGACACCACTGCGGACTCGATGACCAGTTCCGCGCCGAGGTCGGGGAGCGCCGCCCCACGCTGCCGGGCGATGCTCAGCACCGGGGTGCGGCGGCGGACCAGCAGGTCGGCGGCGAGCAGCAGGACCAGCACCGCGGCGGTGAGTACCCCGGCGAGCAGGATGGCGGCCTGTGCCGCAGCGGCGTTGTTGCGGGTACGGGCGTCGCGCAGGACGGTGTCGAGCTGCGATTCCCACTTCAGGGACTCGTCGCGGTCGCTCGACGAGCCGGAGGTCGCCTTGAGCTTGACCACCTGGCTGGCGAGCGCCGTGGTGGAGTCCGAGGTGAGCGCGTCGGGAACGGGTGCGAAGTGGACGGTGCGTCGTAGTTGGTCCTCGTTGATGGCGAGCCGGGCGTCCGGTAACGAGTCGCGCGACAGCAGGCCGTTGAACCGGGTGGTCCCGACGCCGTCCGCGCCGGGTACGGGGCGCAGCAGTGCCGGGGCGAGTCGCCAGGCCGGGTCGGCGCTGTCCGCGGGTCGGTAGATCCCGCTGACCCGGACGTCCTTGTCGCGACCCTGGCCGTCCTTGGCCGGGATCCGGTCGCCGGGGCCGAGGTCGAGTGCGGCGGCGTCCGCCTCGGAGAGGCCGATCTGCACCGGCCAGGGGGGTCCGTCGTAGCGGACCTCGACGTACTGGTCGGAGACGGCGGGACCGGGCGGGCTGCCGGCGATCCAGGTGACGTCCGGGCCGCCGAGGTCACCGGCCAGGTAGGTGAACTGGAAGGTACGCGGGGAGCTGCCGTCGGTGATGGTGAGGATCGGGCCGTTGACGACGGCGACGGGCGGGAGCAGCGCGGCGTCCAGGTCGGGCCCGAGCGCGGACGTCGCCCGGGCGAGGAAAGCGTCGACCGCCTCGGCGAGGTTGGGCATCCGGACCCGACCACCGGTCGGTCCGTCGTCGCGTTCCCAGTCGGCGTGTGCCAGAACGTTCGAGTCGGTGCCGGCGTCGCGGACCGTGCCCTGGACGGCGTTGTCGGCGGCGGCGCGGAGCAGCGGCGGTACGGCCCCGGCGAGCAGCGTGACGGTCGCGATGACGGCGGCGGTGAGCAGCAGCGGCCCGACGTCGGTGCGGCCACGGCCGCGAATGCTGGGCCAGTGTGGCGTCGGCCACCGGCGGGTCAGCCACCGGTTCACGGTGCCACCCGCAGGTGCGCGGCGTCGGCCCGGCGGACCTGGACGGTGACCACGACGGAGACCGCCAGCACGCATCCGGCCAGCAGGACGGCGAGCAGTGCGGCCTCGGCCGGCCACGGCCAGTGTGGTTGGGCGACCGGGACGGGCGCGGCGCCGGTGTCGGAGCGCACCAGCAGGGGAGCGACGATGCTGGTGGCGAGCGCGCCGACGGCCGTACCCGCCGCGAGCAGGGGCAGCAGTACGCCGGCGTGCTGGCCGAGCAGCACGGCTCGGATGTCGCGTCGGGACATCCCCAGGCCACGCAGCCGCGCCACCTCGACGGCACGGACCTGCAGATCACACTTGACGTGCAGGACGACGCCGGCGAGCAGCAGCAGTGCGGCGGCCGGGACGATGAGCCGGAGAGCTGCCGGCAGCCCGGCGCTCAGCGGGCCGTCGGTGAGACGAGCGGTCTCCGCCTCGCGGGTCGCGACGGTGCCCAGGTGCAGGGCGGTGGCCCGCTCGGCGGCACCGGGCTCGGTCGGCCGGCCGACCCACCAGGCGTCGACCGGGAACGTCAGGTCGCCGGTGACGACGCGTGCGCGGGACAGCGTGTCCAGGTCGGCCAGCACGGCGGCGGCGCCGGGGGCGGACGGTACGGTCGGGATGACCTCGGTGACGACGACCGGGACGGGCGTGATGCCGACCGTGACGCTGAGTTTGCTGCCGCGATCGGCGCCGACCTCGCTGGCGAAGTGGTCGGAGACGGCGACGGGCACCGGGCCGGGGTCCGGGAAGGCGGTGGCGACGAGGGTCCGGGCGGCGTCGTCGGCGGCGGCGAGGTCGACTGTCGTGGCCATCCGCAGCGCGGTTCCCGTCGGCGTCGCGGACATCATGACCGTCGGGTCGACCAACCTGCCCGGAACCGGCGGCGCGGACGTGGCGGTCCAGTCCGACCCGTCGGTGGACCTCCCCTGCGAGCCGGCGGGCGGCACGGTGAGTGTGACGGCCACGGCGACGCGTCCGCCGACCGGGTCGGCGGCGATCGGCAGGGCGACCGCGACGAGCCGCAGTCCGTCGGCGGACGCGCAGTGGGGCAGCCGAACCTCCCGACCGTCGAGCGGTACGGCGGGACCGGTGCAGGACGTGCGCAGGCCGGTGGCGTCCTGCAACAGCAGTTGGGGCGTCACGGTGAGCGGGGTGCCGCCGGAGGCGGTTCCGCTCACGACGAGCGGGGTGCCGGCCGGGACGGCGAGGCCGGTGACCCGGGTGCGTGGTGCCAGCGCGGCGCCGACGTCCGCCCATCCGCGCTCGCTGTCGAGCCGCCCGCGCAGCAGCGCGTCGGCGCGGGTGGTGTCGACGGCGACCAGACGCGGGGCGTCGCCGGCGGTGCCGAGCCACTGACCGACCGTGGTGCCACGGTCGAGGGCCGGACTCACCGCCCCCGTGGTGGCCGCGCCTACGACGGCGCCGTCTCCGGCCACCGGCGCGGTGCTGAGGGTGAGTGCCAGGTCGGTGCCGACGGAGAGCGCGGCCTGGTCGCGTTGCGACTGGTGCCAGGTGCTGTCGAAGGCGAGGCCGAAGGTTCCGGCCGCGCAGGCCAGCCCGACGAGCAGACCGGCGGCGACCGCTTGTGGCCGGCGGGCAGCCTCGGAGACCGCCAGCGGAAGCGCCAGCCCGCGGGCGCGGTACGCCAGCCGGTCGGCACCGCGCAGGGCGGGGAGTACCACCCGGAGAGCCAGGGCGGCACCTGCGGTGAGCAGCAGTGCCGGCGCGAGCACCCGGACCGCGTCGGCGCGTGGGCTGGCGGTGGTGGGCTGCGCGTACAGCTGCCACCACCCGACGGCGGCGAATGCCGCGAGCAGCAGGTCGGCGCCGGATCGGGCCAGCAGTTCGCGGCGGGTGCGCCGCTCGCCGGCCGCCGGGCCGGGTCGGATCGCCAGGACGGTGAGTACGGCGGCGAGCACCACCGCGCCACCGACGACCGCGAGAACCTGGACGCCGGCGACGGCCGGCCGGACGGTCAGGCCGGCGTCGTCCAGCGGTGGCAGGTGGGTCAGACCGGCGTGCAGGGCCGACGAGGCAGGTATCGCGACGGCGACGGCGACGGCGGCGACGAGCCCGGCCTCGAGTGTCGCGGTGGCGGCGAGTTGGCGACGGCTGGCGCCCAGGGCGGCCCGCAGGGCGGTTTCGTCGGCGCGGATGCCCGCGGTCAGCCGGCCCGCGAGGACGAGTGCTGTCGCGGCCAGGACACCGCCGAGGACGGCGACGGCGAGCACGACGGCGGCGGTGACGTGCCGTTGGTCGTCGGCGGCCCGCAGGGTCAGCGGCAGGTCGGAGGCGACACGTGCGAGCTGGACGCGCTCGCCGAGGGTGCCGGCCAGCCGGCGGTCGGCCTTGTCGACGGCCCCGGCCACGGTCTCCAGGTTGCTGCGGTTGTTGTGGGACAGGTCCGGATGGGCGGTGACCTCCATCCGGTCGACTGTCGCGCCGGTAGTGAACAGGTCGGCGAGGTCGACGAGGAACGGCCCGTAGGCGTTGACCGGCTGCATGAAGCGGCCGTCCCGGTAGCCGATGGCGGAGCCGGCCGCGGCCAGCGGGTCACGGTCCCAGCCGCGTCCCGCGAGGGGGCGCACCACACCGACGACTGTCACGTCGATGGCCGGGACGGGCGCGTGGGCCAGTTCGGCGCCGAGGCGTACCCGGTGACCGGGGGTGAGGCCGAGCAGTTGTGCGGTGGACTCCAGCAGCACCGCGTCGCCCGGGTGCTGTGGCCAGCGCCCGGTGACCAGCTCGGCGCGGGTCGGCAGGTCGTCCAGCCCCGACAGGTAGGCCTGCGGCGGGACGGTGGTGCCCGTGGCGAGCGTGGGCGGCAGCGCCCGCAGCACCGTCGACGCCCGCGCGGTTGTCGTCACCGGGATCGGTGCGAGCGTGGAGGCCACCACGGTACGGGTGTCGGCGGCGACGGACTGCGTGTCGGGGCCCTCGACGGTGCCGGTGTAGACGGTCACGTCGACGTCGGCGGGGGCGGCGCGGGCCATGGCGACCTCCAGCGCCCGCTCGGCGGTGCGGGTGACGAGCAGGGTGCAGGTGCCCAGCAGGGTCGCGCCGATCGTGACGACCCCGAGGAGGGCTGCCAGCAGCGGCCACTGCGCGCGGGCGCGCCGGCTGACCAACCTCATTTTCGCGTCACCCGGCGTCCGGCACGGGTACGTACGGCTGCCCGGCCGCCTGTTCGTCGAGCTGCCCGTCGTGGATGCGGATCACCCGGTCGGCCAGGGCCATCATCACCGCGTCGTGGGTCGACACCAGTACCGTGACGCCCTCGGATTCCACTATCCCGCGCAGCAGCGCCATCACCGACAGACCGGTCTCGGCGTCCAGTTGCCCGGTGGGCTCGTCGGCGAGCAGGAGCCGGGGTGAGGCGGCCAGCGCGCGGGCTATCGCCACCCGCTGCTGCTGGCCGCCGGACAGCTCGGCCGGCCGCTGCCGGGCGTGGTCGGCCAGGCCGATCAGCTCCAGCAGCAACTCGACCCGCCGCTCGCGCTCGGGTGGGGCGACACGGGCCATCCGCAGCGGGGCCGCGACGTTCTCCGCTGCCGACAGCACCGGGATCAACCCGAAGCTCTGGAAGACGTACGACACCTTCTCGCGTCGTAGCCGGGACAGGCCGTCCTCGTCGAGCGCCGTCACGTCGGTGCCGTCGACGTGCACGGTGCCGGCGTCCGGGCGGTCCAGGCCACCGATGACGTTGAGCAGGGTGGTCTTGCCCGAGCCGGACCGGCCGACCAGCGCCACCATCGAACCGGCGGCCACGTCGAGCGACACGCCGTTCAGGGCGTGCACGACGGTCGGCCCGGTGCGAAAGCGCCGGTGTACGCCGCGCACGCTCAGCAGTGGCTCGCTGCTCATTCGCCGCTTCCCGAGTCGGGGTGGATCGTGATGTGGTCGGGTTCGAGGGCCAGCCGGACCCGTCGGGTCAGCGCCAGCGCCTGGCGGAACTCGCGGGGCACCTGGACCCGCCCGGCCCGGTCCATCACCGCGTACTCCTCGGCGATCATGTGCGTGTCGCCCTCCGCGTCGGTGGTGGTGCGGCGCAGCACCTCGCTGCTGGTGCGTCCGTCCCGGATCGCGACGGTCCGTTCGACCTGGCCGCTGACCTCCGGGTCGTGAGTGACCACGACGACGGTGACGCCGTAGCGCCGGTTGACGTCGCGCAGCACACCGAAGACCTCGGCGGACGTGGCCGCGTCCAGCTCGCCGGTCGGCTCGTCGGCGAGCAGGACACGCGGCTGGTTGGCCAGCGCCACCGCGATCGCGACCCGCATCTGCTGCCCTCCGGAGAGTTGCCCGGGGCGGCGATCGGCGCAGTCGGCGACACCGAGGCTGTCCAGCAGCTCGGCCGTGCGCTCCCGGCGTTCCTGCTTCGGGGTACGGGCCGCCGTCATCGGCAGGTCCACCATCTCCCGTGCGGTCAGGTAGGGGATCAGGTTGCTCGCCGTCTGCTGCCGTACGAACCCGACGGTGTGCCGTCGGTAGTCCACCCGGTCCGCGCGGGACATCGCCAGCAGGTTCCACTCCTCGACCCGGACCCGCCCGGCGGTGGGAGCGTCGATGCCGGCCAGGATGGAGAGCAGTGTCGACTTGCCCGATCCGGAGGCACCGACGACGGCGACCAGTTCACCGCTCTCCACGGCCAGGTCCAGTCCCTGTAGTGCCTGCACCTCGATCGAACCGGTCTGGTAGATCCGCACGAGGTTCTCGCAGACGATGAGCGCGTCGCGGCCGAACTCGGGTGCCCGCGCGGAGGGCTGCAGCAGGGACAGCGGGGTGCTGGACATTCCCTGCTCCGTCCGGCTTGTGCTGAGGCAGATTGAAGCAGTTTCGCAATCGGTGGCTTCGTTGACCATGCCCGGGGTGGCTTTCCTGCATTCTGGGCGGGGGTCTACCGTCGCGACCCTCCCACCCGCCGAGACCGGTTTTCGCTGTGGCGGGTCGTGAACCTGCCGGGCTTCCACGTCGACTGAACAGGCGAAGGAGGGCCGATGAGCGATGAGTTGCTGGTGGTCCGTTGCCAGTTGGGTGAACGGGAGGCGTTCGCCGAGCTGGTGCAGGGCTGGCATCCGGCGGTCGAACGGTACGTCGGGCGGATGCTCGGTGGGTCCGACGACGATGTGGTGCAGGAAGTCTGGTTGGCGGTCGTCAAGGGGTTGCCGAAGTTGCGGCAGCCGGACCGGTTCACCCCGTGGCTGTTCATCATCGCCCGGCGGGCGGTGATGAACCGGCTGCGGGACGCGTACGCCCGCCCGGAGCCCGAACCGGTCGACGACCTGCCCGGCGGTGACGAGGCGCAGGAGGTCGTCGACCGGGAGACGCTGGCCGGGGCGCTGGCGGCGCTCCCCGCCCGGGAACGGGAGGTGCTCCTGCTGTTCTACCTGGAGGACCAGCCGCTGGACGCCTGCGCGCTGATCTGCGGCGTACCCGTCGGCACTGTCAAGTCGCGGCTCAACCGGGCCCGCAGGTTGTTACGTCACGAGCTGGTGCGGAAGGGGTACGAGGCATGACTCCGGAAGAGGTGCTGGCGCGACTGGACGCGCCGTTGTCGCTGCGCAGGCGGGTCGGCTACCTGGCCCTGGCCTTCACCGGTCTCACCGCGAGCGCCCTGATCGGCCTGCTCTGGGCCACCGAGCCCGGGTTGCCGACGCGCACCAACGTGGCCTTCGCCGTCCTGGTGGCGATCGGCCTGTGCTGGGCGGTGTTCGGTGGTTGGGCCGTGACTCGGCGGACTCCGCTGTTCGCCCGGGATCGGGTGGTCGCCGGCTGGCTCGGCGTCGGAGCCTGGCTGGCATTCAGCGTTGGCGCGCTGGTCATCAGCCTGCTGCGACACGAACTGGAGCCGGCGCTGCTGGGCGTTGTGCTCCTGCTCGGCGCGGTGGCGGCCCTGAACCTGCGGGCGGCCCGTCGGGCGCGTGCGGCGCTGCTGCGCCGCAGGAGCGTGCTGGCCGGACCGGCGACCGGCAGCAGGTGAACGGCGTCCTCACCGTCCGGTTCTGCCACGGGCAGATCCGCTGCCGGCGAATGGGGGTGCCCTCCGCCGACCGGTGCCAGCAGGGTGGAGCACATGAGACTGCTGGTGCTGGGTGGTACGGGATTCGTGGGCGGGGCCACCGTCGCCGAGGCGGTACGCCGCGGCTGGTCGGTGACGGTGTTCAACCGGGGGCTGCACGGCACGGTGCCCTCCGGCGTACACCGGTTGCGGGGTGACCGGACCGCGCCGGACGGTCTGGCCGCGCTCGCCGACGGCGCGTGGGACGTCGCTGTGGACACCTGGGACGGTGCGCCGAGGGCCGCCGGCGACGCCGCCCGCGCCCTGGTCGACGCGGTCGGCCACTACGTGTACGTGTCCAGCGGCTCGGTCTACACCGACCATGCCGCAGCGGGGTTGCACGAGGACTCCCCGGTGGTGGACGCCGACCCGGGCTCCGTCGACGGCGACTACCCGCAGCTCAAGGCCGGTGCCGAGCGCGCCGTACGGGAAGTATTCGGTGGGCGTGCGCTGGTCGCCCGGGCCGGCCTGATCCTGGGCCCGGGTGAGGACATCGGCCGGCTGCCCTGGTGGCTACGGCGCATCGAGCGGGGCGGGGACGTGCTCGCCCCCGCCCCGGCCGACCTGCCGGTGCAGTACGTCGACGTCCGCGACCTGGCGGGGTGGATGCTCGACGCGGGCACCCGGAAGGTGGGCGGCACGTTCAACGCGGTCGGCCGTCCGACGCAGACCACGATGGGCGAGCTGCTCGACGCGTGCGTGGCCGCCACCGGTGCCGACGCCCGGTTGCGGTGGACCGATCCGGCAGCGATCCTCGCCGCCGGGGTGCAACCGTGGAGCGACCTGCCGATCTGGCTGCCGCATGGCCACCCGTACCGGGGGTTGCTGGAGCAGGACGTGACCCGGGCCCTCGCCGCCGGGTTGACCTGCCGGCCGGTGGCCGAGACCGTCGCCGACACCTGGCGGTGGCTGCGCGAGGTCGGTGCGGTTCCGCCGCGCGCCGGGCGACCGCACCGCAGCTCGATCGGGTTGGACCCGACAGTGGAGGCCGCCGTGCTCGCCGCCTGACCGTGCCCCGGCGGGTCAGGCGGGCACCACCGGCAGGTCCAGCACCTCGTCGACACCACGTCGGGGGGTCGGTCGACCCGGCTGGCCGTACCCGATCCGCAAAGCCATCTGCGGTGTGCCGAACCGGCCCAGGGACAGCCGCAGTTGCTCCCGCGCCGTGGGCACCTCGATCGGCTGGGAGAGCATCGAGACGCTGAGTCCGGCGTCCGTGGCGGTGAGCAGCAGGCGTTGCAGGGCCTGCCCGGCGATCACCTGGTCCACGGCGGTGTTGCCCGCCGAGCCCAGCACCCCCACCAGGGGTTCCGGTTCGAAATCCCGCCCGGGGGCGCGGTCACGCCCACCGTAGCCGCGCGTCGGGAGGACGTCCTGCGGCTCGCCCCGCGGACCCCCGGCGGAGCTGGGCACGCCGTCCGGGGTGGACTCCCGGCGCAGCCACCGATCCCGTTCGGCCCGGTACGCGGGGTCGCGTTCCAGCACCCGGTGCGCGCTGCGCGCGATCTCCCCGAACGCGGCGACCGCGCTCACCCCGATCAGCAGTTCCAGCCAGCACTGCTCGGCACGGGCCGCCTCGCCGAGGCGCCACCGGGCATCGGCCGGCACCGGGTCCGGCCAGAACGGCAGGCGGTTGCTGAACCGGCGCGGGATGGCCCCGTGCAGGCTCTGCTCGGCGGGGGTGGGTCGACGCGGAAGGTCCGGTACCAGCCGGGCCAGCAGGTCCGGCTCGGCCGGGTCGGGGCGCAGCCGCACCCGGGCCGGGACTCCTGCCACGGCCAGGGCGATCCGCAGGTTGAACAACGCGGCACCGCAGGCGATCCGGACACCCCACCCGCTCGGGTCGGTCGCCGGCAGCCGGCGGGTCGGGTCGGCCAGCACCTCGATGCCGCCGTCGCGCAGCCGTAGCCGCCACGGCTGGGTGTTGTGCAACGACGGTGCCCGGACCGCGTCCACGGCGGCGGTCCGCAACTGGGCTGCGGTGTAGCCGATGTCCATGGCGGTGCTCCTCTCCCGCTGGGCCGGCGGCGGGTGGTTCCGCAGTGCTGGCGTACCTTCACGGTCCGTCGTTCAGTGCTCGCCCAGCAGGGCCGGACGTCCCGACCAGTCGGGTCCGAGCGCCCGCTCGCTTCGTGCCGATCGGGACCTTCGGCCCGTGCGGTGGGCTACGGGCAGCGGGTAGAAACAAGGGATGATCCGGGTTTTCCTCCTCGACGACCATGAGGTCGTCCGCCGTGGCCTGGCCGACCTGTTGCAGAGCAGCGGCGACATCGCGGTGGTCGGCGAGTCCGGCTCGGCACAGGAGGCGGCCCGCCGCATCCCGGCGCTGCGCCCCGACGTGGCCATCCTCGACGCGCGGCTGCCGGACGGTAACGGCATCGACGTGTGCCGCGACGTCCGCGCCGTCGACTCGTCCATCAAGGGGCTGATCCTCACCTCGTACGAGGACGACGAGGCGCTGTTCGCAGCCATCATGGCCGGCGCCGCCGGGTATGTGCTCAAGCAGATCCGTGGCACCGACCTGGTCGACGCGGTGCGTCGCGTCGCGGCCGGGCAGTCGCTGCTCGACCCGGCGATCACCACCCGGGTGCTGGAGCGCATCCGCAACGGCGTCGAGCAGCCGCGCGAGCTGAGGTCGCTGACCGAGCAGGAGCGCAGGATCCTGGAGTACGTGGCCGAGGGGCTGACCAACCGGGAGATCGCCGGTCGGATGTTCCTGGCGGAGAAGACGGTGAAGAACTACGTCTCCAGTGTGCTGGCCAAGCTGGGGCTGGAGCGCCGCACGCAGGCCGCCGTTCTGGCCACGCGTCTGCTCGGCAAGGCGCCCTGACCTGGGTCGCGGGAGTCAGTCGCGCAGCGGCACGGCCCAGCACACCTCGGTGCCCTGCGACTCGGCCGCGGTGACCGTGAAGGTGCCGTCGAGGCGGCTGGCGCGTTCGCGCAGGTTGACCAGGCCACCCCGGGCGGCGGCCGGGTCGCAGCCCACCCCGTTGTCGGTGACCGTCACGGTGACCTGGCCGGGATCGACGCGTACGGCGACGTCGACGCGGGTGCACCGTGCGTGGCGGACCACGTTCGACAGCGCCTCGCGCAGCACGGCGGTGAGGTCCGGGCGGATGGCGTCCGGCACGGCGCTGTCGACTGGCCCGGAGAGCTCCAGGTGCGGCTTGAAGCCCAGCGCTTCGGCAGCAGCCTCGATCGCCGCACGGATCTCGGTGCGCAGCTCCGAGGTCATCGGCGTACGCAACTCGAAGATCGTCCGGCGGATGTCCCGGATGGTGGCGTCCAGATCGTCGACCGCCGCGTTGATTCGCTTGGCCACCTCGGGACGGGCCATCGGGGCGGCGCTCTGGAGTTGCAGGCCGGTGGCGAAGAGCCGTTGGATCACCACGTCGTGCAGGTCGCGGGCGATCCGCTCGCGATCCTCCAGGACCACCAGCAGTTCCCGTTCCTCCTGGCCGCGCGCCCGTTCCATGGCCAGCGCGGCCTGCCCGGCGAAGCTGCCCAGCAGCGTCAGGTCCTCCTCGCTGGCGCCACCGCCGCGCTCCGGCCGGTGCGCCACGATCAGCACGCCGTGCAGGGTCTCGGCGGTGGTGAGCGGCGAGATCATCGCCGGGCCGGTGTGCAGCAGCGCCGGCCACGGCGCGGCGTGCGCCAGGTCGTCCACCTGGTCGTGCCGGCCCTCGGCGACCGCCGCGCCGAAGCTGGTGTCGGCGGCGGGCAGGACCGCGCCGACGAGCGGGTCGGCCTGCTCGTCGGGGCCGTCGACCACCTCCACGGAGAACTGCTCGGTGTCGGTGTCGTAGAGCAGCACCAGCGCCAGTTCGGCCTCGGCGACCTCGCGGGCTCGGCGGGCGACCAACGCCAACGCGTCGGTACGGCGTACCTCGCCCAGCAGCACCGTGGTGATCTCGGCGGTGGCGGCGAGCCAGCGTTCCCGCCGGTGCGCCAGGGCGTACAGGCGGGCGTTCTCGATGGCCACGCCGGCGGCGGCGGCGAGCGCGACGACGATCTCCTCGTCGTCCTCGGTGAACTGCGCGCCGCCCTGCTTCTCCGCCAGGTAGAGGTTGCCGAAGATCTGGTCGCGGATGAGGACCGGCACGCCCAGGAAGCTGTGCATCGGCGGGTGGTGGGCCGGGAACCCGTAGGAGCGGGGGTGCTGGGTGATGTCGGGCATCCGCAGCGGCCGGGGATCGTCGATGAGCAGGCCGAGCACGCCCCGCCCGTGCGGCAGGTCGCCGATCTGCTCGTGCTGCTCGGGCGTGATGCCGTGGACGATGAAGTCGTGCAGCAGCCGGTCCGGGCCGACCACGCCGAGCGCGCCGTACCGGGCGCCGACCAACTCGCAGGCCGCTTGCACGATGCGTTGCAGGGTGGTGCGCAGATCCAGGTTGGTGCCGATGCCGACCACCGCGTCGAGCAGGGCCCGCAGGCGCTCCCGGCTGGTCATCACCTCACCGACCCGGACCAGCATCTCCTGTAGCAGCTCGTCGAGACGGACCCGCGACAGCGGGCTCAGCCCGAGCGACGGCGTCGGGGACGGTTCCTGACGGGGCGACGGCGCGCTGCTGGTCACCGGGGGATGGTAGCGCCGGTGCCGCTCGTCGCCAGACCCGTCAGCGGACGGCGGAGGTGTCGACCACCTGCGCGGTGGTCAACCGCGGCGTGTGCGGCGGGCCGGAGTGTGCCGGGTCCGCGATGCCCAACCGCAGCACGAGGTACGGGAAGCCGATCCCGGAGAGCAGCTGCCGCAGGGTCTGTCGGGTGCCCGGCACCTCCACCACCGCGCTGAGCGGCACCACGGACACGCCGAGGCGGGTGGCGGTCAGCCAACCGGCGGAGAGCGCCTCGCCGGCGCGCAACCAGCTGTCCCGTTCGTCCTCGTCGCCGTGCAGCATCGCGTACACCGCCATCCGGTCGTGGCCCGGGCCTGTCGGCAGGCTGCCGGGACGGCCGAAGTCCCGGCCCGGCACGGTGGTCTGCGCGGGTTGCTCGGGCAGCACCTCCGCCGGCAGGCCGGTGCCCGAGCCGGCCCGGCTGGTCCAGTACGCCAGCTCGGTGCGCAGCTCCGGGTCCTCGGCCTCGACCGTGTCGGCGTGCCCGGCGGTGGCGGCCAGCTCCAGCACCTGGTCACGGTCGAGGATCTGCAACCGGCAGCCTTCCGCGCCGACCGCCCGGGTGATCTCCTCGATCGCCGTGGGCGCGACCGGCTCGTCGCTGACCGGCCGCCGGTCGGTGTGGCGCACCTGCATGCACTGCACCATGCGCATGGCGTCCGGATCGGACCCGGTGTGGCTGAGGTCGGTCAGCCGGGCCAGCAGCTCGTTGTCGTCCGGGTCGGGCAGCCGTTGCACCACGGCGCGCCACCCCTCGGCGGCCAGCGCCAGTCGGGCGTGGTGCAGGGCGGTGCCGCAGCTGATCGCGAGCAGCCGCCCCTCGGGATCGGCGGCGGCGAGCTGTCGGTCGGCGACGGAGCGCAGCTCCAACGCGTCGGGCAGCACCCGCCAGCGCCACGGCTGGCTGTTGTGCACCGAGGGGGCGTGGCCGGCGGTGGCGGCGGCCTCCGCCAACGCGGTGGTCAGCTGATTTTCCTGACTCATGGTCACGACCTTTCCGTCTCTGCTCATCGTGCCGTACGGCGCGTCGCCGTGTCCGGGGTTGCCGCCTCATCCTTCGCCATCCGGTGGTGTGCCCGCAGGGGCCGCAGGTCCCGACCACGCCGAGCCGTTACGCCCGCCCTTACCAGGTCCGGCACACCGCACGACGTCCGTCCACGGGGCGAAACGCCCGGTGTCCGCGGTGTGGGTCAGCGACGAGGGTGGAGTGCTCGGCGCGATCCTGCTGGAGGATCCGGTGCGCCCTGACGCTCGCCGCACCGTACGCGGTGCTCACAGTGGACCGGCTGGACCGGCTCGCCGCCTCGCCGAGGTGTTTGCCGGCGGTACGCGAGACGTACCGCGGGTTGACCGAACGCGCGCTCAGGAAGAGGAGGAGTTCTTCTCCCTCGACCCGTCCGACCCGACGACCGCGCGGCGTTGACCCCGGGCCAGGTCGCCCATCCGGGTGCGGCCCCGCCCGGTGGATGTCAGCGTTCGCGGACCACCGCGACCGGGCAGTGGGCGTGCTGGATGAGCTGTTGGCTGACCGAGCCGAGCAGCATTCCGGCCAGCCCGCCCCGTCCGCGGCTGCCGACCACCACCAGCCGCGCGTCCCGGCTCGCCTCGATCAGCATGGCCGCCGGGCTGGTCGGGACCAGGTCGACGGCGATGGTCAGCTCGGCGAACGTCCGCCGCCACGGCTCCAGCGCCTGCTCCACGGCGGCCCGCTCGTCGGGCACCCCGGCCTCGGCGTTGGGGCCCGGTGTCCAGGCGTGCAGGACGCGCAACGGCACCTGACGCTGTGCCGCCCGTTCGGCCGCGAAGCCGAGCGCCACCAGCGACGGTTCCGAGCCGTCCACGCCGACCGCCACGGGGCCGGCCAGGGCTTTGTCGGCCCCGTCCCGGACCACCACGACCGGGCAGTGGGCGTGCGCGGCGACCGAGACCGCCGTCGACCCGGCCAGCAGGCCGCCGAAGCCGCCGTGACCCCGGCTGCCGAGCACCAGCATCCCGGCCTCCGCCGAGCGTTCCTGCAACACCAGCGCGGGCGGCCCGTCGTACACCTCGCCGGTGATGGTCAGCCCGGGGTGTGCCGCTGTGGCGTCCGCCGCGGCCTTGCGCACCAGGTCGTCGACCTGCCGGCGGGCGGTGTCGTCCGGCCACACGCCGGGGGCCACGCCCGGGCCGACCCAACTGGCCACCGTCAGCCATTCGAAGACGTACGCCAGCCGCACCGGCTGGCCGCTGTGGCGGGCCTCCTCCAGGGCCCAGTCCAGGGCCACCGAGGCGTCGGTGGAGCCGTCGTAGCCGACCAGGATCTCCGCGTCGCGCACGTCGTCCTCCTTCAGGGGGTGGTCGGGTCGGTTTCGCGGACCCAGCGCCATTCGGCGACCTGGGGGTCGTCCTCGCCGTACTGGCGGGTGTAGTCGCGGGCCGCCTGCCGGGCGTCGACCATCCGTTGGCGCAGGTGCGCGGCGCTGGCGGCCAGCCCGGGCACCCGGTCGATGACGTCGATGACCAGGTGGAAGCGGTCCAGGTCGTTGAGCATCACCATGTCGAACGGGGTGGTGGTGGTGCCCTCCTCCTTGTAACCGCGCACGTGCAGGTTGTCGTGGTTGGTGCGGCGGTAGGTGAGTCGGTGGATCAGCCACGGATAACCGTGGTACGCGAAGATGACCGGCCGGTCCTGGGTGAAGATGGTGTCGAACTCGTTGTCGGTCAGGCCGTGCGGATGCTCGGTGTCCGGTTGGAGGCGCATCAGGTCGACCACGTTGACCAGGCGCACCTTCAATGTCGGAAGGTGCTGGCGCAGCAGTTCGGCGGCGGCCAACGTCTCCAGGGTGGGCACGTCTCCGCAGCAGGCGAGCACCACGTCCGGTTCGGTGTCGCCGTCGTTGCTGGCCCACTCCCAGATGCCCAGGCCGCGCCGGGTGTGCTGGATCGCCTCGGTCATCGTCAACCAGTTCGGGGCTGCCTGCTTACCGGCCACCACCACGTTGATGTAGTGCCGGCTGCGCAGGCAGTGGTCCATCGTGGCGAGCAACGTGTTGGCGTCCGGCGGCAGATAGACCCGCACCACCTCGGCCTTCTTGTTGACGACGTGGTCGATGAAGCCCGGGTCCTGGTGGGAGAAGCCATTGTGGTCCTGCCGCCAGACGTGGCTGGAGAGCAGGTAGTTCAGTGAGGCGATCGGCTGCCGCCAGGGGATGGCCCGGGTCACCTTCAGCCACTTGGCGTGCTGGTTGAGCATCGAGTCGACGATGTGGATGAACGCCTCGTAGCTGGTGAACACGCCGTGCCGGCCGGTCAGCAGGTAGCCCTCCAGCCAGCCCTGGCACAGGTGCTCGGAGAGCACCTCCATGACCCGCCCGTCGGGGGAGAGGTGGTCGTCGCCGGGCACTGTGGCGGCCACCCAGACCCGGTCGGTCACCTCGAACGCCGCACCCAGCCGGTTGGACGCGACCTCGTCCGGGCCGAACAGCCGGAACGTCTCCGGGTTGGCGCTGATGACGTCGCGAATCCACGGGCCGAGCACCCCGGTCGCGCCGGCGATCGGCGTACCCGGTTCGGGAACCTCCACGCCGTAGTCGCGGAAGTCCGGCAGGGTCAGGTCGCGCAGCACCACGCCGCCGTTGGTGACCGGGTTGGCGCTCATCCGCCGGTCACCGCGCGGCGGCATCGTCAGCAGCTCCTCCACCGGCGCGCCGGTCGCGTCGAACAGCTCCTCCGGCCGGTAGCTGCGCAGCCAGTGCTCCAGCTCGGCCAGGTGCGCCGGGTTGTCGCGTACGCCCGACAGCGGCACCTGGTGGGCGCGGTAGGTGCCCTCCACCTGGGTGCCGTCGACCTCACGCGGGCCGGTCCAGCCCTTCGGCGTCCGCAGAATGATCATCGGCCAGCGGGGACGTTCGACGACGCCTCCGGAGCGGGCCCGCCGCTGGATCTCGGCGATCTCGCCCAGCACACGGTCCAGGGTCGCGGCGAGGGTCCGGTGCACCCGGGCGGGCTCGTCACCGGCCACCACGTACGGCTGGTAGCCGGACCCGCGCATGAGGTCGAGCAGGTCGGTCTCGGGGATCCGGGACAGCACGGTCGGGTTGGCGATCTTGTAACCGTTGAGGTGCAGGATGGGCAGCACCGCGCCGTCGCGCGCCGGGTTGAGGAACACGTCGGAGAGCCAACTGCCGGCCAGCGGCCCGGTCTCCGCCTCGCCGTCGCCGATCACGCAGGCCACCAGCAGGTCCGGGTGGTCGAACGCGGCGCCGTAGGCGTGGCTCAGCGCGTACCCCAGCTCGCCGCCCTCGTGGATCGAACCCGGCACGTCCGCCGCGACATGGCTGGGGATGCCGCCCGGGAAGGAGAACTGGCGGAACAGCCGGGACATCCCGGCCTCGTCGCGCGCCACGTCGTGGTAGCGCTCCGACCAGGTGCCCTCCAGCCAGGTGTTGGCCACGATGGCCGGCCCGCCGTGGCCGGGGCCGGTGACCAGCATGGCGTTGAGGTCGCGCGCCACGATCACGCGGTTGAGGTGGGCGTAGATCAGATTGAGGCCGGGGCTGGTGCCCCAGTGCCCGAGCAGTCGGGGTTTGATGTCGTCGGGGGTCAGCGGCTCCCGCAGCAGCGGATTGTCCAGCAGGTAGATCTGCCCGACGGTGAGGTAGTTCGCGGCGCGCCAGTAGGCGTCCAGCCGGCGCAGCTCGTCGTCGGTGAGGGCGTGGTGCACGTCGAGAGCGGTCTCCATCATGCTGCCTCTCGCGGGTAGGAGTGGGGCGTCCGGCGTCCAGCCTGGCCGGTGCGGACGCCCCGGGGTCAGGGCCGTTGGTCCCGCGCCGGGCGGGCACCGGGCCCGGTCAGCGGCGCCTCGGCCAGGCCGCGGACGACGACCACCGGGGCCGGGGAGTGGTAGAGCAGAGACTGGGCGACCGCGCCCAGCATGGCCCGCCCCGGCTCGTCGCCGCGGGCGGCGACCAGCGCCACCTGCGCGTTGCGGGAGGTGTCGATCAGCACGTTCGCGGGGTCGCCGCGCACCACCCGACACTCGGTCGGCACGGTGTGGTCCCGCCCGGCGTGCCGGGCCAGTGCCTCGCTGAGCTGCTCGGCGACAGCGTCGGTGTCCTCGTCGTACTCGACCACCCGTAGCGCCAGCAGTCGGGCGCCCCGGCGGGCCGCACACCGCACGGCCCACTGCAGGGCGAGGTGTGAGCTGGGGGAGCCGTCGACGCCGACCAGCACCGGGCCCTGCGGCGGCGGTTCACGTCGGACCACCAACAGGGGGCAGCCGGCGCGTGCGGCCAACTGCACGGCTGTCGTATCGGACGGAACGCACTGACCGCTGCCCGCCATGCCGCTGTCGCCGACGGCCAGCAGGAAGGTGCCCTCCGAGCGGCGGATGAGGGTGGGCAGCATGGCGCTCTCGACGATCTCTCCGCGTACGGTCAGCCCTGGCTCGGTCTGGTGGGCGAGTTGGGCGGCGCGGGTGATCAGTTTTTCGGCCTGGTCGCGGGGTGCGGCGACGGTGTCCGCGGCGAAGGCCACGCGCCAGTCGAAGGTGTGCAGCAGGTGCAGTGGCCGGCCGTGTCCGGCGGCCTCCTGCGCGGCCTGTTCGACGACCGGGAGGTCGAGTTCCGACCCGAGGCCGACCAGCACCGCTGCGTCGGCGGGTGCGGCCATCCGATATCACCTCCCGGGCGTCGCGCCCGGCACGACCAAGCTGTCCCTGACCGAGGGTAGTCGGATGTGCACGGTGGCGGGTCCGATCCGCTACGGTCACCACTCGTCAACCAGGGTTGACAGGCGGGGAGTTGTCAACGTATGTTGACGGCATGAGTCAGGCGACAGAACTAGCGGCGGCAGCCGGCAGCACCGACCCCCGGGTCGGGCTGCGCGCCGTCCGCGCGCTACGCCGGCTCCTCGAGCGGCTCGAGGTGGTCCAGGTCGACAACGCCCGACGACAGGGCTGGTCCTGGCAGGAGATCGCCGACACGCTCGAGGTCAGCCGGCAGGCAGTGCACAAGAAGCACGCCGGGCGACCGGCGGTCAACTCATCCTGGGAGGCGTGATGTTCGAACGGTTCACCGACCGGGCACGCGACGTGGTGCGACGGGCGCTGGAGGAGGCGCGGGTCGAGGGCCAACGCCCGGTCGGCACCGAGCACCTGCTGCTCGCCCTGCTCGCCGACGACGCCGGGCTGGCCAGCCGGGTGCTCGCCGACGCCGGGGTACGCGCCGACGACCTGCGCGAACGCGTACGCCGGCACACCGAAACCGGCGGCGCGGGCCTCGGCGACGCGGACGCGGCGGCGCTGCGGGAGATCGGCATCGACCTGGCCGCGATCGTGGCCCGCATCGAGCAGTCCTTCGGACCGGACGCGCTACGGGAGGCGGTGCCGGCACCGCGCCGCCGCTGGGGGCGTAGGCGCTACCTCGGCGGCCCGTTCTCGCCCCGCTCCAAGAAGGCGCTGGAGCTGTCCCTGCGGGAGGCCCTGCGCCTGCGACACAAACACATCGGCACCGAGCACATCCTGCTCGGGGTGCTCCGGGAGGGCAACGGGCTGGGAGCGGTGGTGCTCACCGAGTCCGGGATCGACCTCGACGATCTGCGCCGACGGGTGGAACTCGCACTGCGGGCGGCGGCCTGACGGGTGGCGCGGGGTTGAAACCTGTCTGTGGCACTTCCGACGCGCGCCGGTCGCCGGGTCGCTGAAGCCGTCCGGGTGCTGCACACTGACGCCGTGGATGCTGGACAGGACAGGCGGCCCGCCGGCGGCGACGGCGGGTTGCGCTCCGCCGTGGTGGTGAACCCGTCGAAGGTCGACGATCTCGACGAGCTGCGCCGCACCGTCGACGACGCCCTCGCCGCGGCCGGCTGGCCCGAGCCGCAGTGGTACGAGACGACTGTCGAAGACCCCGGTCGGGGCCAGACCGAGGAGGCCGTCAAGGCCGGCGTCGACCTGGTCTTCGCCTGCGGCGGCGACGGCACCGTGATGGCCTGCGTCAGTGGGTTGGTCGGCACCGAGGTGGCCCTCGCCGTGCTGCCGCAGGGCACCGGCAACCTGCTGGCCGCCAACCTGGGGCTCTCCACCGACCTGGCCGCCGGGTTGCAGGTCGCCGTCGAACGCGGCCGACGGCTGCTCGACGTCGGCGCTGTCGAGGACAAGTACTTCACGGTGATGGCAGGCATGGGCTTCGACGCCCAGATGCTCGAAGCCACCAACGAGACCACCAAGGCCCGCATCGGCTGGCCCGCGTACGTGATGGGTGCCGCCCGTCACCTACGGGACCGGCCGATGCGGGTGCAGATCCGCATCGACGACAGGCCGCCGGTGCGCCGCCGGGCCCGTTCGGTCCTGATCGCCAACGTGGGCCGGCTGCAGGGCGGCGTGACCCTGCTGACCGAGGCGGAGCCGGACGACGGCTGGCTCGACGTCGCCGTGCTCACCCCGCACACCCTGCGGCACTGGCTCGCGCTCGGCTGGGCGGTGGTCCGCCGCAGCGGCCAGGTGCCGCGGATGGAAGTGTTCCGGGGCCGACGCGTGAAGATCACCAGCAACCGTGCTCAGCCCCGGGAGTTGGACGGCGACCTCATCTCCCCGGGCCGGCGACTAGAGGCAGAAATCCGGCCCCAGGCACTCTGGCTCTGCGTCCCGCAACCCGAGGACGCCCCCGACCTGGCCGAAGATGCGCGAAGCGCCGGGGAGCGGGGCGAGCAGCTGATCGAGGAAGCGCGTCGTGAGTAGCACCCGGATCGTGCCGGAGACCCGGCTGATGGCCGACGAGGAGCTGTCCGCCGACGACGCCTGGCACACACTGCGCCGGCAGGGCGGCTGGCACCTGCTGCGGGACGCTTTCATTCGGTTCCGCTACGGCGACGGATTCAGCCACGCCCGGGCCTTCGCGCTGCAACTCTGCCTGGCCGTGGTGCCGTTCCTGATCGCGCTCACCGGCCTGATCAGCGAGCTGGGCGTCGAGGAGGGCGGCCAGGTGGTCGCCGACACCGTCCTGGCGCTCACCCCCGGCCAGAGCGCGCAGATGGTCGCCGAACTGCTCGGCGAGGGCGAGCGCGTCGAGGACGCCGGGGAGCTGGCGCTCACCCTCGGTCTGCTCACCGGCCTGTTCGCGCTCACCACCACGATGGCCCAGATCGAGCGGGGCGCCAACCGCATCTACGGCGTCGAGCGGGACCGCCCGGCGCTGCGCAAGTACCTGCGGGCCGCCGTGCTGGCCGTCACCGCCGGCCTGCCCGCGCTCGCCGGCTTCCTGATCCTGGTCGGCGGCGGCGCGATGGGCGACTCGGTGCGCAAACACTACGAGTGGGGCGCGCTCGCCCACGTCATCTGGGACGTGATCCGCTTCCCGCTGAGCCTCGGGTTGACCGTCGTCGCCGTCGCCGTGCTGTTCCGACATGCGCCGCGCCGCAACCAGCCCGGCCTGTCCTGGCTGTTCTTCGGGGCCGGCATCGCCACCGCGCTGTGGTGGCTGGCCAGCCTGCTGCTCGCCGCGTACGTGCGGTTCAGTGACGGTTTCGGGCAGACCTACGGCGCCCTGACCGGCATGATGGCGCTGCTGCTCTGGGCCAACCTGACCGGGATGGCGCTCTTCGGCGGGCTGTCCTTCGCCGCCCAACTGGAGGCGTTGCGCATCGGCGCGCGGGAGCCCGCCCAACCGGATCTGTGGGAGCCCGACCCGGACCGCGCCGAGCTGTACGACACCGGGGACATGTCGGCGCTCTGACGCTGTGGCGTGTACGACGGACGCGGATCGGGTAAAGCGCCTCGCCAGACAGGAAAGGGAGGTGCGGGGTGGCCGCGGTCAAAGAGGTGGCGCACCGTCCGGTCGGTCATTTCGCCGAACGGAGCATTGCCGGTCTGGTGGCCGTCACCGGTGCCGGAGTGGCCTTCGGGCTGCTGCTGTTGCTCGTCCGGGTGCAGTGGAGCCCGTTGCAGGACGCCGACCACGGGCTCGCCGAGTGGTTCAACGGGCTCGTCGCCCCACACCACGCGCTGGTCACCGTGCTCCAGGCGGTGACGGACCTGGGCGGCCGGCCGATCCTCATCTGGCTGGTCACCATCGCCGTGGTCGGGCTGCTGATCCGGCGGCAGCCCCGACTCGCCGTCTACCTGATCATCACGGGGGTCGGTGGCCTGATTCTCGACCCGTCACTGAAGACGCTTGTCGGCCGGCTCCGCCCGGTGGTGGACGTGCCGATCGCCAGCGCGCCCGGCAACAGCTTCCCGAGCGGGCACGCGCTCGGCTCGTTCGTCGCGTACGGAGCGCTGCTGCTGGTGTTCCTGCCGGCGATGGCACCCCGCTGGCGCAAGCCGGCCATCGTGGGCGTCGGTGTGCTGGTGGCACTGGTCGGGCTGACCCGGATCGCGCTGGGCGTGCACTTCGTCTCCGACGTGCTGGCCGCCTGGCTGCTCGGTGCCGCCTGGCTGGGCGTCACCGCGTACGCCTTCCGCCTGTGGCGGCGGGAGCGGGGGAAGCCGGTGCCGCCGCTGACCGAGGGCCTGGAGCCGGAGGCGGGGCACGACATCGCCCCGGCCCCGGCCGAGGAACACGTGCTGGCCCATCCCCGCTCAGCGGTGGCCGAGCTGCTGGTCGGCTGGGTGATCGTGTTCGGCGCGCTGTACGGCTTCGGCACGTACGTCAGCTACCACGCGAAGGGCACCTTCTTCGACACCCTCGACACGGAGGTGCCGCGGTGGTTCGCCGAACGGCACACCGAGGTGCTGACCGACATCAGCTGGTGGTGGAGCAAGTTCGGTGACACCCACGCCATCCTGCTGATCTCGCTGGTGTTCTGCCCAC
This sequence comes from Micromonospora sp. NPDC050795, assembly GCF_044456785.1. NCBI lineage: Bacteria > Bacillati > Actinomycetota > Actinomycetes > Micromonosporales > Micromonosporaceae > Micromonospora > Micromonospora sp. NPDC050795. Next base: position 120,020 of record NZ_JBITGE010000014.1, read on the forward strand.
TGGTGCTGGCGGTGTGGCGGCGCTGGTGCCCGGTGCTCTTCGTGGTGCTGGCGATGGTGGGGGAGTTGACCCTCTTCCTCGCGTCGGCCCGCGCGGTGGACCGGCCGCGTCCCCCGGTGGAGAACCTGGACGGGCAGATGCCCACCTCGTCGTTCCCGTCCGGGCACATCGCGGCCACGATCTGCGTCTGGCTGGCGATCACCCTCATCGTGTTCCCGCGTACCGACCGGTGGTGGCGCTGGATCTTCGTGGGGCTGGCCGTGCTCATGCCGGTCGGGGTGGCGACGTCCCGGATGTATCGGGGGATGCACCACCCGACCGACTTCATGGGCGCGATCGTGCTCTCCGCGCTCTGGATCGGCCTGCTCTACCTGGTGATCCGCCCGAACGAGGATCTGAAGGAAGGTAACCAGCCGGCCATCGAGTCGGAGGACGTGGACACCCTCGACGACGAGCTGGCGCGGGCCGGCCGAGCCGACTAGGCGTCGCCGTCGTGCTGCGGGTGATGACCTGGAACATCCGCACCGGCGGCCGGGATCGCGGCGGCCTCGACCGGCTGGATCAGGTGGTCCAGGTCGTCGACGAGCAGGCACCGGACGTGCTGGCGTTGCAGGAGTTGCGCGGCTTCGACAGGGACGGGTTGATGGCCGGCGTGGCGGGCCGGGTGGGGATGGTCCCCCACCTGGCCAGGTCCTGCTTCGGGCAGCCGGTGGCGGTGCTGGTCCGGCGGCCGTACCGGGTCGTCGACGCGAGGCCGGTGCGTCGGCCGTTCCACCATGCCGCCGCCCGCGTCGTGGTGGCCACGTCGGCCGGCCCGCTCACTGTGCTGGGCACCCACCTCTACCCGTACTCCGGGGGTCGGCGGCGGATGGAGGTGGACTGGTTGATCGCCGCGATGCGCCGCAACCAGGGGCCGTTGTCGTTGATCACGGGTGACCTCAACTCGCTCGATCCGACCGTCGACCACACCGACCGGCTGGCCGGTATGCCCACCCTCTACCGGCGGCGGCATCTGCGTCGCTCCGGCGACACGGTGGACACCCGGGCGGTCGCCCGGCTGCTCGCCGCGGGTCTCGTCGACCTCTGGCCGTCGGGCAACGCCGACGCCCCGGAGGCCGCCGGCTACACGGTGCCCACCGGGCTGGGTGGGGCCGAGTTCGCCGGGATGAGGTTGGACTACCTGCTCGGCAGCACCGCTGTGGCGCAGCGGGTGCGCGACTGCCGGGTGATCCGCGACGGCGTGGCGGCCACCGCCTCCGACCACTACCCGCTGCTCGCCACGCTGGATCTGTCCGCAGGCTGACGGTACCGGCCCCTCAGAGCACCAGGTTGAGCAGAACGGTCAGCACCACCGACGCCACGATCGAGAAGAGGATCATCAGCAGGCAGCCGAGGCCACCGCCGAGCGGGCGGATCTCCGTGTTGCCGAAGCGCATGATGGTCACCTGTCCGTGAGTGCGGAATGAGCGGCGAGCAACTGCCGGATCGCGTCCGCGACCGCCAGCGGGTCGGTCGTCGCGACGTTGTGCGGGGCGCCGGGAACGACCACCAGGGCGGCGTCCGGCACCAGCCGGGTCATCTGGTCCCGCCACCGCGGCGGGGCGATCGGGTCCCGCTCGCCGGCGAGAACCACTGTGGGCGCGGTGATCCGGACCAGGTCCGCCTCGATGGCGTTGCGCACCGAGTGCGACAGCGTCGCGAGGACCCGCCAGGGCCGGGCGTTCCACACGTCCCGCACCAGGACCGGCGCCTGAAGCGGCGCCTCGTGGAGGCTGTCCACCAGCCACCGACCGAACTGGCGCCGCCGGGTTCGGGCCGCCGGGTCGCTCGTCGGTCCCGCCAACGCCAGCGCGTGGACCGCGTCGGGGTGGCGAGCGGCGACCGCGGCGACCACCTCCGCGCCGAACGAGTGCCCCAGCAGGCAGGCCGGAGGCAATTGGTACGCGGCCAGCCAGGCGGCCAGGTGCTCGGCGTGCCGGCGAACGTCGTACGCGCCCCGGGGGTGTTCGGTCAGCCCGAAGCCGGGCAGGTCCGGCACGTACACCTGATGGGTGGTGGAGAGCGCGACGGCCAGCGGGGTCAGATACCGGTGCGAGACGGCCAGGCCGTGCACCAGCACCACGGGTGGCGTGCCGGTCCCCGGGTCGGCGCTGCGGCGGGTGTGGGTACGCAGTCCGTCGACGAGCCGCCACTCGCTGGTGAGTCCTGCGGCTGGCCGGGGCGCGGCCATGCCGAGCCGCAGTTCGGCCAGCCCGAACCGGCTGGTCCGAGCCGGTCGGGCCGACCCGACCGGCGGACGGGTCGCGGACCGGTTCACAGTTGGCGCAGTCGGGGCAGCAGTTGCTCCTGGGCCCAGTCCAGGAACAACGGCTGGGTCTCCCCACCCACCTGGATGATCGCCACGTGCGTGAAGCCGGCGTCGACAAACTTGCGGAACGCCTCGACGTGCGCGTCCACGTCCGGGCCACAGGAGATGCCCTCGGCGACGTCCTCCTCGCGGACGAACTGGGTGGCGGCGGCGAAGGACTCCGGGCCGGGCAGGTCGGCGTTGACCTTCCAACCCATCCCGAACCAGCGGAACTGGTCGTGCACGATCTTGCGGCACTCCGCCTCGTCGGGGCCGTAGCAGATGGCCACCTGGCCGTAGCGGGGCTGGCCGGCACCCCCGGCGTCGTCGTACATCTCGATGATGTGCCGGTCGGGTTCGGTGGAGATGAGGCCGTTGCCGTACTCGGCGGCCAACGTCGCGGACTGTCGGCCGGACGCGGCGACGGCCATCGGCACCGGCCGTTCCGGGCGGTCCCAGACGTAGGCGTCGGGCACGTCGAAGTGGTTGCCGGAGAAGGTCAGCGTCTCGCCGTTGAGCAACGGCCGGATGATCTGCAACGCCTCCTCGAACATCTCGTGCCGCTGCCGGACGTGCGGCCAGCCGCCGACCACGTGCTCGTTCAGGTTCTCCCCGGCACCCAGGCCGAGGGTGAACCGGCCGTCGGAGAGCGCGCCGACGGTGCTGGCCTTCTGGGCCACCACAGCCGGGTGGTAGCGGCGGATCGGGCAGGTCACGAATGACATCAGCTCCGCGCGGGAGGTGGCGTGGGCGACAGCGCCGAGCACCGACCAGGCGTACGGGGAGTGGCCCTGGGAGTCCAGCCACGGGTAGTAGTGGTCGGACACCACCAGTTGGTCGAAGCCAGCCGCCTCGGCCCGTACCGCATGGTCCACCAGCTGCTTGGGCCCGGCCTGCTCGCTCATCAGGGTGTAGCCGACGCTGACCATCCTGGTATCCCCTCTCACTGACGGATCGTTCCCGGGATACCCCGGTGCACGGCGGTCAACCCTCCCGTCCGGTTCGGCTGCCGGGATGCTTGACGGAAGCCGAACGCCTGCCTACCGTCGCTCTTAACCGGTTAAGACCCGGGTGTGGCGCACATCCTGTGGTGGGGATGACCGCCCCGTGACGGCCCGCGTCCGCGTGGGCCGTTGCGGCTGTCCGGGCTGCGGGCCTGTCAACTGAACCGGTTGCGAGGACCGATCCATCGTCCTACGCTGATGCCTGCGCCGGGAGCCGGGCGCGGCTGCCGGGCTGCAGCCGCCTTCCCCTGTCACATCCCCACCCCTGTCGGGCACCGGGGGTCCTCCCTGAGGAAGGCCATGAAGACTCGACTCTCCGCCGCCGGCGCGACAGTGCTCGCGTTGCTCGTCACCGTGCTGGCGTTCGGCCAGCCGGCACACGCCGCGGCTGGGTTCTCCGTCGCTGGCGGCAAGTTGTACGACGCCAACGGCGCCGAATTCATCATGCGCGGCGTCAATCACGCGCACACCTGGTACCCGCAGCAGACCAGTTCGTTCGCCGACGTCAAGGCGCTCGGCGCGAACACCGTGCGGGTGGTGCTCTCCAGCGGCGACCGGTGGACCCGCAACACCAACGCCGACGTCGCCAACGTCATCTCGCTCTGCAAGGCCAACCGGCTGATCTGCGTGCTGGAGGTGCACGACACCACCGGGTACGGCGAGCAGAGCGGCGCGATCACCCTCGACCGCGCCGTCGACTACTGGCTCAGCCTCGCCGACGTTCTCGCCGGCCAGGAGAGGTACGTCATCGTCAACATCGGCAATGAGCCGTACGGCAACCAGAACTACGGCTCGTGGGCCACCGACAACGCCAACGCGATCAAGCGCCTGCGGGCCGGCGGGTTGACCCACACGATCATGGTGGACGCGCCGAACTGGGGGCAGGACTGGTCGTTCACCATGCGCGACAACGCCGCGTCGGTCTTCGCCGCCGACCCGGCCCGCAACACCGTGTTCTCCATCCACATGTACGGGGTCTTCGACACCGCCGCGGAGATCAGCGACTACCTGGGCCGGTTCCGCACGGCGGGGCTGCCCATCGTGGTTGGTGAGTTCGGCTTCAACCACTCCGACGGCAACCCGGACGAGGACGCCATCCTCGCGTACAGCCAGGCCAACGGGATCGGCTGGCTGGGCTGGTCGTGGAGCGGCAACGGCGGCGGCGTCGAGTATCTCGACCTGGCCACCAACTTCAATCCGGCGAGCCTGACCGACTGGGGTCAGCGCCTCTTCAACGGGGTCAACGGCATCCGGCAGACCGCCCGCGAGGCCACCGTCTTCGGCGGCACCCCACCGCCGACGACGCCCCCGCCGACCACCCCACCCCCGACGACGCCCCCGCCCCCCAGCGGTGGCTGCACGGCGACGTACACGGTGACCACCCAGTGGCAGGGCGGCTTCCAGGGTGAGGTACGGGTGACCGCCGGCGCGAGGGCGATCACCGGCTGGACCGCCGGGTGGACCTTCGCCAACGGCCAGCGCGTCACCCAGTCCTGGAATGCGGCGCTCACCAGCAGCGGAAGCACGGTGACCGCCCGCAACACGGACTACAACGGACGACTGGCCGCCGGCGGCAGCGCTACTTTCGGCTTCCTCGGAAGTTGGACCGGCACCAACAGCCTGCCGGCGGTGAGCTGCACGGCGAGCTGACCGTCGGACCGGTGGCCGGGTCCGCACCGGGCCCGGCCACCGGAAACCGTCCCGGTCAGTGCTCCCCGGCGAGGTTCACGATGACCACCCCGGCGATGATCAGTGCGATGCCGGTGAGCTTGGCGAGCCCCACCGACTCACCCAGGAACACCGCCCCGATCGCCACGATGGCCGCGGTGCCCAGACCCGACCAGAGGGCGTACGCCACCCCGACGGGGATCTCCTTGACGGCCTGGGCCAGCAGGAGGAACGCCAGCGCGTAGCCGCCGAGGCACGCCACCGTCGGCCAGAGCCGACTGAAGCCGGCGGTGCTCTTGATCAGGCTGGTCGCCACCACCTCGGCGAGAATGGCGATCCCCAGCAGCACGTACGCCATGCGTCCCCTCGGTCCTTCGTGATCGATGAGCCCGTCGCCACCCAGGCTAGTGCCGGCGAGGTCCCCGCCCGGCGGGCCCGTGCACGTGACGTCCGTGCACCCCCGGCACCTCCCACGGAATGCCTTTGGAGTTGATGTCACAAACGAATCGGCCACACAGCGCCCCTGCGCCGGGCCGCCGGGCCGCCGGGCCGCCGCGCCGCGGGCCGCCGCGCCGCGGGCCGCCGCGCCGCGGGCCGCCGCGCCGTCGGGCCGCCGCGCCGCCGGGCCGCCGCGCCGCCGGGCCGCGCCGCCGCGACGCTCAGGCCATGGATGAATCGTTTGTGGCATCAACTCCAAAGGCGGCCCGGCACACACCCGCCCGCTGATCCGCGTCGAGTGGCGGGCGCTGGCCCGCCCGTTGGTCCCGACCAAGCCGGCGACGCCGGTAGGGGCGTGCGAAGGAGTCGGCAGGGTAGATCTTGGACACTTTCCGTTTCGTGCTGACGGAAACTGTCCAAGATTGTCAGCCGTGGCGGGTGAGGCTGCTGCCGTCGCACCTCGACGGGGCCCTTTCGTTACGGCGACCACCCGCGCCGCGACACGTCGCCGACCGACGATCGTTCGACGGGTAGAGCCACCGAGGCAGACCGGTCGTTCACGGTTCGGCCGCAACCGTTGGAGGCGGGCCGTCCCCGGGCTGGGCGGCCAGTCGGGCTGCTCGCATGGTCAGGTAGAGCTGCTCGGGGCGGCTGCTCGTGCGGGCAGCGGCGATCCGATAGTCGGCGATCGCCTGGGCCTGGTCACCGGCCATCTCGTGCAGGTGGGCGCGGGCGGCGGCCAGCCGGTGGTGTCCGGCCAACTGCGGGTCGTCTGTCAACGCGTCGAGGGCAGCCAGGCCGGCGGCTGGTCCGTGCACCATGGCAGTTGCCACGGCCCGGTTGAGGGCCACCACAGGGCTGGCTGCCAAGCGTTCCAGCACCTCGTACAGCGCCAGGATCTGTGGCCAGTCGGTCTGCTCGGTGCTCGGCGCCTCGTCGTGCAGGGCGGCGATGGCGGCCTGCACCTGGTACGGGCCGACCGGCCCGCGCGGCAGGGCGCGGGTGACCAGTGCGACGCCTTCGGCGATCGCCGTCGCGTCCCATCGGCTGCGGTCCTGATCGGCCAGTGAGATCAGCTCGCCGGAGGGCCCGGTCCGCGCCGGTCCGCGGGCCTCGGTGAGCAGCATCAACGCCAGCAGCCCGGCTGATTCGCTGTCGTTCGGCAGCAGCGTGTGCAGCGCGCGGGTCAGTCGGATCGCCTCCGCCGCGAGGTCGACGCGACGCAGGTCCGGGCCGGTGGTGCTGGTGTGGCCCTCGGTGAAGACCAGGTAGAGCACCTGCCGTACGGCGACCAACCGGTCCGCCCGATCCGCCGGCTCGGGCATCCGGAACGGCAGCCCGGATACCCGGATGCGGTGCTTGGCCCGGCTGATCCGCTGCGCCATCGTCGCCTCGGGCACCAGGAACGCGCGGGCGATCTCGGCGGTGCTCAACCCACCGACGGCGCGCAGGGTCAGCGCCACTGCCGACGTCGGCGCGAGCGCCGGGTGACAGCAGAGGAAGAGCAGCACCAGAGTGTCGTCCCGCTCGGCGGTCAATTCCTCGTCCGGGGCCGGCGCGTACCGCTGGTCGTCCGGATCCCGGCGGGCGACCAGGTCCTCCCGGCGGCGTCGGGCCTGCTCACCGCGGACCAGCTCGATCATCCGCCGGTAGCCGACCTGGATCAGCCAGCCGCGGGGGTTCGCCGGCAGTCCCTCGGCCGGCCACTGGGTGGCGGCGGCCAGCAGCGCCTCCTGTACCGCGTCCTCAGCGGTGGCGAAGTCACCGAAGCGGCGGCTGAGCACGCCGAGGACCTGCGGCGCCAACTCGCGCAGCAGGTCCTCGATGCGGGGATCGGTGTTCAGCCCTCACAGCTCCTGTGCCGGGGCGGACATCACCGGGTGCACCTCGATCGGCATGTTCAGCGGACGACCACCGGGGCCGGGCGCCGTGGAGATGTGCGCGGCCAACTCCACGGCCCGCTGCGGGCTCTCGCAGTCGACGATCCAGAAGCCGGCCAGGAACTCCTTCGTCTCGGCGAACGGCCCCTCGGTGACCACCGGTGCTCCGCCCTCGCCGGCGCGGACGATCCGGGCCTGCTGCGGGCCGCCGAGACCCTGCCCGTCGACCCACTCACCGGCGGCGGTGAGCTTGGCGTTGACCTCGCCCATGAACGCGATGTGCGCCCGGACCTCGTCCTGGGTCCAGGTGTCGATAGCCGGGAAGTCGGTCCCGGCGGCGCTGAACTGCATCAGCAGCATGTACTTCATTGTTGGCTCCTCACGCCTGGGCACCGTCGTCGGTGCTCTCACCCTGAGGTAGAAGCCGGCCCTGCCGTTCTCGACACCCCGAGCACAGAAATTTCTATCCGACGGCGTCGACCTCCAGCACCAGGCTCTGCTCCGGGTGCAGGGCGGGCAGTTGCACACCCACCCGGGCCAGCGCCGCCCCGCTGAGGGTGAGACCACCCGCCAGCCAGGTGGGCGGGGACAGGTCGATGCTCGCCGGGCCCGGTACGTCCGACACCTGTCGCACCCGGTACCGCCGGCCGGGGTCGAGGCCGGGCAGCCGCACGGCGCCGGGCACCTGCGTCACCGATGTGGTCAGCCGGGCCACCGCGTACACCGCTCGGGTGGTGTCGTGGGCGACCACTCCGTGCGCCCAGACGGCCGGGTCCGGGTGGTCGACCCGGACCACCCGACCAGCGTGCAGCAGCGGGCGCAGCCGTTTGTGCAGCGCCACCCAGGCGGCCAGCTCGGTCTGCTCGGCAGCGCTGATCGAGGCGATGTCCCACTCGATGCCGTGGTGGCCGAAGAGCGCGGTCGCCGCCCGGAAACCCAGGTCGTGTACGCGGTTGGTGGTGTGTGAGCGTTCCGGGCCGACGTGGGTGCCGATCAGCTCCGGTGGCAGCAGCAGCCCCGTCCAGCGTTGGATGCTGAGCCGCTCCAGGGCGTCGTTGCAGTCGCTGGCCCAGACCCGGTCGGTACGCGCCAGGATGGCGAGGTCCACCCGGGCTCCGCCGGACGAGCAGCTCTCGATCTCGACGCCCGGGTGTCGACCGCGCAACTCGTCGAAGAGCCGGTAGACCGCCAGGGTCTGCCCGTGCACCCCGGGGAGGCCGTGGTGCCCGGCCTCGGTGAAGTCCCGGTTCTGGTCCCACTTGAGGTACCGGATGCCGGGGTGGTCGGTGAGCAGCGTGTCGAGACGTTCCAGCACGTAGTCGTACGCCTCGGGGCGGCCCAGGTCGAGCACCTGCTGGTGACGCCAGGCCGGCGGCAGCCGCCCCGGCACGGCGAGCACCCAGTCGGGGTGCGCGCGGAACAGGTCCGAGTCGGGGTTGACCATCTCCGGCTCAACCCAGAGGCCGAACTGGAGGCCCTGGCCGGTGACGTGCTCGATCAGCGGTTGCAGGCCGTCCGGCCAGACGCCCTCGTCGACGTACCAGTCGCCGAGCCCGGCGGTGTCGTCGCGCCGGCCGCGGAACCAACCGTCGTCGAGCACGAACCGCTCCACGCCGATCTGCGCGGCCCGGTCGGCGAGCGCCCGCAGCCGTTCCAGGTCGTGGTCGAAGTAGACCGCCTCCCAGACGTTGAGGGTCACCGGGCGGGGGGAGCGCGGGTGCCCGGGACGGGCCCGGAGGTGGCTGTGCAGCACGTCGCTGAGCCCGTCCAGCCCGGCGTCGGACCAGACCGCGTAGAGCAGGGGAGTCTCGTACGACTCGCCAGGGCCGAGCCGGACCTCGCCGGGAGCCAGCAGCTCACCGCCGCCCACTGTGGACTCGCCGGTGGGACGGCGTTCGGCGAACGTGACGTGGTCGCCGCTCCAGGCGGTGTGCACCGCCCAGACCTCCCCATGGCCGAAGCCGAACCCGGCGGTCCCGGCGACCAGCAGCAGAGTGGCGTCGTGCCCGGTACGGCCGCGCCGGCCCTCGCGGACCCAGGTGCCGTGCTGCCACGGGTGCCGCTGCGGGGACCGTTCCCGACACCACCGGCCGGTCAGGTCGAGCAGCTCGGTGGCGACCGCCGGCACCGGCAGCGCCGATGTCAGCTCCCGCAGCTCGTACGCGCTGTCGCCGTCGTTGCGCAGCCGGTGCCGAACGGTCAGCAGGCCGTACGGGTCGAGCGTGATCTCGATGGTCAGGGTCAGCCCGGCGGCCGGGTCCGACGCGCGCACGGTCAGCAGTGCCCCGCCCGGCCCGGTGTCGTGCACGTCCAACCCGTCCAGCCGGAACGCGGTGGACCAGTCCCGTCCGTCGCGGTGCCCGGCCAGACCCGGTCGGCCGCTCCAGCCGGCGCTCGCCTCCGGCAGCAGCGACAGCACTGTCGGCTCGTCGAAGCTGCTCGGCACCACCGGCGGTACCGTCGCGTCGCTGAGCTGGCGCAGGCCGTCGTCGTCGAGGGCGCCCAGGTCGCCGCCCCAGTGCACGACCCGGGGCAGCCCCGGGCCGCGCGCGTCGAGCACCAGGCTGGTCCGCGCGCGGCGCAGGTGCAGGATCGTCATCCTTTGGAAGCTCCCAAGGTCAGGCCCCGAACGAAGTGCCGCTGGAGCATAAAGAAGATCACCAGGGTGGGGATCGCGACGAGCACGCTGCCCGCGGAGACCAGGTTGTTGTCGGTGAAGAACTCACCGCGCAGGTTGTTGAGCGAGCTGGTCACCGGGAACTTGTCGCCGGTGCGCATGAGGACGGTGGCCCAGAAGAACTCGTTGTAGATCCAGGTCACCTCCAGCGTCGCCAGCGCGGCCAGGGCCGGCCGGCACAGCGGCATGGTGACCTGCCAGTACTGTCGCCAGATGCTCGCCCCGTCGACCATCGCCGCCTCGTACAGGTCACGGGGCAGCGCCTTCATGTAGTTGCTGAGCACGAAGACACAGAAACCACACTGGAAGGCCACGTTGATCAGGATCAGGCCCCAGTAGCTGTCGTACAGCAGCTCCGAGTCGCTCATGAACTCCGGCAGCGGCACCTCGGTGAACAGCCGGAACAGCGGGATGAGCAGCGCCTGCTGGGGCAGCAGGTTGGCCGCGGTGAAGACCCCGAGCAGGACGAGGTTGAGCTTCCAACTGAACCGGGCGATGACGAACGCCACGCAGGACGCGAGGAAGAGGGTCAGCAGCACCGCCGGCACGGTGATGTAGACCGAGTTGAGGAAGTGCTGTCCGAACTCCGCCGTCCGCCAGGCGGTCACGTAGTTGTCGAAGGTCCAGCCGCCGAACGAGACGTAGCCGTTCGCGGCGGTGTAGTCGTACGAGCGCAGCGAGGTCAGCACCGCCCAGGCGATCGGGAAGAGCCAGGCCAGCGAGACGACGATGAGGAAGCCGTGCAGCAGGATCCGTAACGGGGTCAGCTTGCGGCGGGGCCGGGGCGCGTCGGCCCCGCCCTCGGTGCGCCGGGTGACGGTCGCGGTGCTCATTGCCGGTTCTCCCTCATCACGGTCGCCAGGTAGATGGTGATGAAGACCAGCGAGACGACCAGCATGATCGTTGCCAGTGCCGAGCCGAAGCCGATCCGGCTCGCCTCACCCACGACGTTCTGGGTGACCAGCGCGGAGATCAGCTCCAACCCGTTGCGGCCCTTGTTGACCACCCAGACCAGGTCGAACGCGCGCAGCGACTCGATCACGGTCACCACCAGCACGATGATGTTGATGGGCCGCATGACCGGGAACACGACGCGGAAGAACGTCCTGCGCTCCGAGGCGCCGTCGACCGCCGCGGCCTCGCGCAACGACGGATCGACGCCCTTCAGACCGGCCAGGTAGAGCAGCATGATGTACCCGACGTGCCGCCACCCGGAGGCGACCATCACCGCCCAGATGTTGACGTTCGAGTCGCCGTACCAGTCGATGCTGCTGCCGAAGACGGCGTTGATCAGCCCCTGGTCCCGGGAGTAGAGCAGTTGCCAGACGAAGCCGATGAGCGCCAGCGAGAGCACCACCGGCAGGTAGAGCGCGGTCTGGTAGAAGCGGCTGCCGCGCAGTTCCTTGTCCAACAGCACGGCCAGGAACATGCCGAACGGGGTGGCGACCACGAACAGCGACGCCAGCCAGAGCAGGTTGTGCTGGATCGCCGGCACGAACGGCGGGTAGATGTTCACCACGTCGCTGTAGTTGCGGGCGCCGACGAACTCGATCTCGTTGAGGGGGCCGATGCCGTCCCAGTTGGTGCCGGAGAGCAGCACGGTGGCCGCCGCCGGCAACCAGACGAACCCGGTGACGAGCAGCAGCGGGACGAGCACCATCAGCGTGATGACCACGCGGTCGGTGCGGGACAGGAGCCGTAGCCGCCGACGACGACCACCCGTGGAGGTGGTCGTGGCCGGCGGCGGCACGGCGCGATCCGCTTGGATCAGGGGCAGGTCGGACACGATGTCCTCCCCCTTCCGCCGTCAGTCAGTGAAGATCGACTTCTTCTGGTTCTCGATGGACGAGGTCAGGCCGTCGATGTCCTTGGGGTTCTTGATGAACTGCTGGAGCGCCGGGATGATCACCGTCGAGGCGAAGTCCGGCCGGGTGTCCCGGTCGAGGAACTGGGCGATCTCGGTGGCCGAGCCGACCAACTCGGCGGCTTTCTTCTGCAGCGCGGTGTAGCCGCCGACGTCCGCGCCACTGTTGGCGACGAGGACGGCCGGGTCGTTCTTGAGGTTGATGTCCGCGGCGGCCTTGCCGCCGAAGTACTCCAACAGCTTGCGCGCGTTGTCCTCGTTCTTGGGCTTGCGGGCCATCATGTAGCCGTCGATCGGGGCGTCCAGCGCCTTGGCGCCGATGGCCGGGTCGATCTCGGGGAAGGTGAAGAAGTCGAGGTCGTCCTGCTCCTCGTTGCTGAACTGCTGGCCGACGAAAAGGCCGAGCAGGTACATGCCGCTCTTCTTCTGCTGCAACGACTGCGCGGCCTCCTGCCAGGTGCGGCCGAGGCTGTCCGGCTGGTGCAGGGGGAGCAGACCGGCCCAGGTGTCGAAGACCTTCTTGACCTTGTCGGAGGTCCAGGTCTCCTTGCCGGCCATCAGGTCGATGTGGAACTGGTAGCCGTTGATCCGCAGGTTGAGGATGTCGAAGGTGCCCATCGCCGGCCAGCCGTCCTTGTCGGCGAAGGCGATCGGGATGAGGCCGTCCTTCTTCATCTGCGCGCCGAGGTCGGTGAACTCGGTGATGGTTTTCGGCACCTGGTAGCCGCGCTGCTGCCAGACCGACTTGCGGTAGAAGACGGCCCACGGGTAGTACGTCGCCGGAACGAAGTACTGCTTGCCGTCGTCGCCGGTCGATGCCTTCTTGAAGGCCTCGGAGTAGCCGGATAGCTTGCTCCACACGTCGCTGACATCGCTGGCCAGGCCCTTCTGCGCGAAGAAGCGCATCCGGTAGCCGGCGAACCAGGTGAACACGTCGTCCGGCTTGCCCTGTAGGTAATTGTTGATGTTCTCCTGGAACGTGTTGTGGTCGACCGTATTGATCGCGACCTGCACACCGGACGAGGTCTTGAATCCGTCGGTGACCTTGACCAGGACGTCCTTCGGCTTCGGGTCGGACTGGTTCGAGCCGAGCGACACGTCCTTGCTGGACCCGCCGGAGCCGGAGCCGTCGCCACAGCCGGCGAGCAGGCCGGTGCCGAGCAGCGCGCCCGTGCCGGCCGCGCCGGCCAGCAACGATCGTCGGTTGATGCCGGCGACTGAGGGCGGTACGAGCCGAGCCAGGTACTCGGCTTGGGATTGGGGACGGGACATCTGTGCCTCCTGCGGATGAGAAGGAGCTACGCCCAAGGGCCTCAGGGTGGTGAGGGCAGGTCCAGCGTCGTGATCACATGTTGGGATCCACCGAGAATCCACATTGGCGAACACGATCGGCCATTGGGGCCTCAAGCTACCCTGCGGTCGGGCCGTGTCAAGAGGGCAGTTCGCCTCTGATAACCCAGTCGTGATCCGGCTGTTACCCGGTAAACGTTGGAAAGAAGCTCGATGTTGGAACCTGTTGACTTTGGTGGACCAGCGGGTGCACCCTCGGCTGTCATGCGGCGATGGCAGGGTGACAGCATCTATTTCGGCGGCGACTACAACCCGGAGCAGTGGCCCGAGGAGATCTGGTCCGAGGACGTCGACCTGATGCGCCAGGCCGGGGTCAACCTGGTCTCCGTCGGCATCTTCTCCTGGGCCTTGCTGGAGCCCACGCCGGGGCGGTTCGAGTTCGGCTGGCTGGATCGGGTGCTGGATCTGCTGCACGACGGTGGCATTCAGGTCGACCTGGCCACCGCCACGGCCAGCCCGCCGCCGTGGTTGGCCCACGCGCACCCGGAGACGCTGCCTCGCCGGGCCGACGGCGCGATCCTCTGGCCGGGGGGACGACAGGCGTACTGCCCCAGTTCACCGGTGTTCCGCGAGCGGTCACTGGAGCTGGTACGCGCGGTCGCCGGCCGGTACGCCGAGCACCCCGCCGTGGTCATGTGGCACGTCTCCAACGAGCTGGGCTGCCACAACGTGCACTGCTACTGCGACGTCAGCGCCGAGGCGTTCCGCGGCTGGCTGCGCGAGCGCTACGGCGACCTGGACCGGCTCAACGACGCCTGGGGCACCGCGTTCTGGAGTCAGCGCTACGGCGACTGGGCCGAGATCAACCCGCCGCGCGCTGCGCTGACCTTCGCCAACCCGACGCAGCAACTGGACTTCCTGCGGTTCTCCTCCGACGAGCAGCGCGCCCAACTGCGCGCCGAGCGCGAGGTGCTCAAGACGCTGGTTCGCCAGCCGATCACCACCAACTTCATGATCGGCACGGGCGTCAAGCACATGGACTACCACTCCTGGGCGTCCGACGTGGACCTCGTCTCCAACGACCACTACCTGACCGCCGCCGACCCGCAGGCGCACCTCGGGCTGGCGCTCGCCGCCGACCACACCCGAGGAGTTGCCGGCGGCGACCCGTGGCTGCTGATGGAGCACTCCACCAGCGCGGTCAACTGGCAGCCCCGCAACGTTGCCAAGCTGCCTGGGCAGATGCGCCGCAACAGCCTCGCGCACGTCGCCCGCGGTGCCGACGGGGTGCTCTTCTTCCAGTGGCGCGCCTCCCGGGCCGGGGCGGAGAAGTTCCACTCCGCGCTGGTCCCGCACGCCGGGCCGGACACCAAGGTGTTCCGCGAGGTCTGCCAGCTCGGCGCTGATCTCAAGGCCCTCGCGGAGGTGCGCGGCAGCCGGGTGGACGCCGACGTGGCGATCCTGTTCGACTGGGAGGCGTGGTGGGGTGTCGAGCTGGATTCGCACCCCAGCGCCGACGTCACCTACGCCGACCGGCTGAACGCCCTCTACGGCTCGCTCTGGCGTGCCGGTGTGACGGCCGACATCGTCCACCCGTCGACCGACCTCACCGGCTACCGGCTGGTCCTGGTGCCGACCCTCTACCTGGTCCGGGACGCCGACGTCGACGCGCTGCACCGCTACGTCGAGGCCGGTGGCACGGCGGCGGTCACCTACTTCAGCGGCATCGTCGACACCGACGACCACATCCGGCTGGGCGGCTACCCGGGCGCGTTCCGGGAGTTGCTCGGCATCCGGACCGAGGAGTTCTTCCCGCTGCGCGAGGGTGAGCAGGTCCAGTTGGACGACGGCAGCACCGCCGACGTGTGGACCGAGTGGGTGCACCCGGACGGCGCCGACGTGCTCGCCTCGTACACCGATGGGCCCTTGCCGGGCGTGCCGGCGCTGACTCGGCACCGGGTGGGCGACGGCGCCGCCTGGTACGTCGGCACCCGGCTGGACGAGCCGGCCACCGACCGGTTGGTGGCGCGGCTGCTCGCCGAGGCCGACGTCCGCCCGGCGGCGTCGGCACCCTCGGGCGTCGAGGTGGTCCGTCGCCGCGACGCCGACCGGACCTGGCTGTTCGCGATCAACCACACCGACACCGAGGTACGCCTACCGGCGCGCGGCGTCGAGCTGTTGACCGGGGGATACTGCGCCGGTGAGCTGGCACTGCCGGCCGGTGAGGTGGCGGTCGTCCGTGAGGACCGGGCCGATACCTTCGGTGTGAAGGAGGTTCCCTGAGTTGCTCGCCCAGCAGCGGCAGACCGCCATCCTCGATCTGATCCGCCAACGTGGCGGGGTACGGGTGAGTCACCTGGTCAGTCGGTTCGGCGTCTCCGACATGACGATCCGGCGCGACCTGGAGGTGTTGGCCGACCGGGGCCTGGTGGACAAGGTGCACGGCGGCGCGACCCTCGCCGGGCCCGGCTCGGCCGAGGAACCCGGCTTCGCCGCGAAGTCGATCCGCCAGCAGGCGGAGAAGCGGGCCATCGCCGAGCGGGCGGCGACGATGGTGGAGCCGGGAATGGCCATCGCGCTCTCCGCGGGCACCACCACCGCCGCGCTGGCCACGCTCCTCTCCGACGTACGCGGGTTGACAGTGGTGACGAACTCGATCCCGGTGGCCGACGCGCTCTACCAGAACCCGCGCGCCGACCAGACCGTCGTGCTGACGGGTGGCATCCGCACCCCGTCGGACGCGCTGACCGGGCCGGTGGCCGAGGCGGCGATCAGCGCGCTCAACGTCGACCTGCTCTTCCTCGGCGTGCACGGCCTCAGCCCACGGACCGGCTTCACCACACCCAACCTGCTGGAGGCCGGGGTCAACAGGTGTCTCATCGGTGCCGCCCGTCGACTCGTGGTGCTCGCCGACCACACCAAGTGGGAGACGATCGGCATCGCCACCATCGCCCCACTGGAGGCCGCCGACGTGCTGATCACCGACCGTGGGCTGCCGACCGAGGCCCGTTGCACGATCGGCGAGCAGGTAGGCGAGCTGGTGATCGTCGAACCGGGCTGACGACCGGACCGCGCTGGCTTTCTAGGGGTCCTTGTCGGGGAGGCAGACGCCGACGTGGTCGGCCTCCCGAGCACACCGGCGGCGACCGGGCATGATCCGGTCGCAGAAGACCCAGTGTCGTACGTGCTGCGCGTCCTCGGCCGAGACGGTGGTGCCGCCGATCTCGACCTGCGGCGTGGAGGCCAGCGAGCGGGCCAGCGTCCGCGCCAGGTCCAGTGCCTCGGCCAGGTCGGTGACCGCCACCGGCAGGTGGATCACATGCCGAGGCCTCTGCGGGTACGTCTCGACGGCGAACCGCGGCATCGGCGTGAAGAGCCCGCTGTACTGATGCTCCCAGCCCGGGCTCACGGCTGACCCCGCTCGGACCAGGCGCTCTGCCAGTCGCGCAACGCCCGCTTGACCCGGGCGTTCTCCTCGCTGAGCCGAGCGACATCGTGGTGCAACGTCGCAAGGTCGAGCGCGACGCGGTGCAGGAACCGTCGTACCTCCCCGGGGTCCAGGCCTCGCCGGCCGAAACCGACGACGGTGAAGTGCCGGTCGCGGACCTGGCTCGGGTGCAGCCGAGCCAGCCGGGCGCTGCCGTTGAGCGTGCCGTCGTAGATCGTCCCTCGGGTCATTCATCACCTCACGCGTCGTCGACCGATGGGCGGGTCAGGGTCGCGAAGGGCCCTTTGCCGTGGTAGTTATTCGTTCAAGTCGGTTCGGAGCCGGGATTCGCACATCCCGACGCTCTAGTTGAGACCCGACGAGAGCCGGTATGCGGATGCCACTCGCGAGGCCGTCTCTCGTCACCTTCTCGGCTGTTGGCACAGCCGCGGTTGCCGTGTTTGCACCGGGCGTCCCCGGGGGCCGGCGATCACCCTCACCCGCAGGCCACGTTTCCAGTCGCTCGGAACTGGAGCAATGGTTCCTACGCGGGCGTCGCCAACGAATTGAGAGGTGGACCATGCCGCACAAGCCGTTCATCCGGACCCTGCGTGCGCAATGGCTGGGTCAGCAATTGCGGATCCTGCGGGAGGAACGGGGGATGACCTTGAAGTTGGTCGCCGAGCATCTGCAACGCGACATGTCCGCGCTTGGTCGGTACGAACGCGCGGACTGGCCGATCCGCAAGGGTGACGTGATCGCGCTGCTGGATCTCTACGGATTTCACCACGCGGCCGAACGGGCTCGCCTGCTGGCGCTTGCCGAGGAGGTCTGGCGCACCGACCGGTGGGACGAGGACTACGGCGACGTCGTGGACGCGTCCTTCATCGAATATCCCTGGCTGGAAGGTCGCGCGGAGCAGGTCTGCTGCTTTCACCTCACCCTGGTGCCGGGACTGCTTCAGACCCGTGAGTACGCCGAGGCCGTGATTCGCAATGCGGCAGAACCGGGGGTTACCGAAGCGACGATCAACCGCTGGGTCGCGCTTCGGATGACCCGCCAAGAGGTACTGAGGCGACGCCGCCCACTCATGATTTCTGCGGTGATCGACGAAGCTGCGCTGCGGAGGATGGTCGGCGGGCCGGAGGTGTGGCGCCGACAGCTACAGCACCTCTCGCAGGCGCAGCGACTGGGTAATGTGGCAATCAGAGTCATGCCGTTCGGCATGGCCCTGCACCAAGGGCTCGACGGTACGTTCTGGATATTCCGTCTGCCAAAGCCGTATCCTGCGGTTGCCTACGTGGAGTCCTTGGGAGGGCGGCTCTACCTGGAGTCGCCGAAGGCTGAGCGCTTCGTTCGCGCCTTTGGTCTTCTGCTGGATTCTGCGCTCAGCGAGAGCGAGTCAACGAAGTTGATCACGAGCATCGCGGAGGAGTTGTCATGAGCGAGAGCATGTTTGAAGTGGCTTGGCACATCAGCAGCAGGAGTGACAGCAACGGCGGTAGCTGTGTGGAGGCGGGGCCCGTCCTGGATGGTTCCGGCCGAGTGGCAGTGCGCGACAGCAAGGATCGCGCCGCAGCGACCCTCGTCTACCCCGCCGGCGGCTGGATGGCCTTCGTCAACGGGGTGAAGGTCGGCGATTTCGCCCCGTGATGCGTGATCGACTCGCGTTGCAGGAAGTCGGGGCATCACCGCGACCAGGACACCCCGACTTCCGTGAACGCGAGTCGATCACCTTTGCAGGTGCCACCTTTCCGCATGCCGGCGGTGCGGAACCCTGGCCGGGAGCGGCGCTCGGCGGCTCGCGTCGCCGTCGACGCTCCGACCGGTCCCTTTGTGCTGCACAGCGGAAGGCCGAGGGCCTGATTCGTTTGCGACATCAGCTCCAAAGGCTCACCAACTGACGTCCGCCCTCCGCCGACGCTGAACGGAAGGCGGGCATCGATCAAGTGCCCCGAGCGGGACGCGCCATCGCGTGGCGCTTCACAGCCACCTCACAGGGGTGCCGGATAGGGTGCCGTTCGAGTCAACGTCCGACTCCAACCTGGAGCGGTCGGCGTCGCACAGGAGTTCCGATGGTCTTCAAGAAGATGTTGAGCGCGTTCGGTGTGGGCGGTCCCAGCGTGGACACCGTGCTGACCAACCCCAACACCCGGCCCGGCCTGACCCTCGACGGGCAGGTCAACCTCGTCGGCGGCGACGCTGAAGCAGCCATCGAGCAGGTGGTGATCGGTCTCGTCACCCGCGTCGAGGTCGAGGGACACGACACCGAGTACGCGGGCACCATGGAGTTCCACCGCATGGCGGTCAGCGGTGCGCTCCAGCTCGCCCCGAAGCAGCAGCTCTCGATCCCGTTCCAGCTGCCGGTGCCGTGGGAGACCCCGATCACCGACGTGTACGGCCAGCGCCTGCACGGCATGACGATGGGTCTGCGCACCGAGTTGGCGATCGCCCGCGCCGTGGACAAGAGCGACCTGGACCAGGTGGCGGTACACCCGCTGCCGGTGCACGAGCGGATCCTGGAGGCGTTCCAGCGGCTCGGCTTCCGGTTCAAGCACGCCGACCTGGAGCGTGGGCACATTGGGGGTGTGCAGCAGACGCTGCCGTTCTACCAGGAGATCGAGTTCTTTGCCTCCCCGCAGTACGCGAGCACCATCAACGAGGTCGAGCTGACCTTCGTGACCAGCCAGCGCGGTGTGGAGGTCATCCTGGAGTGCGACAAGCGCGGTGGGTTCCTCAGCGCCGGGCACGACGCGTTCGGCCGCTACCAGGTGGCGCACACCGACGCTGACCGGGTGGACTGGGCGCAGGTCGTCGACGGTTGGCTGCGCGAGACCACGTCCCGCTACGGCAGCCTGCGCTCCCAGTACGGTCCGAGCCACGGATACGGCTCGGGCCACGGTCACGGCCGCGGCGGGATGGGCGTTGGTGGCGTGGTGGCCGGTGCGGCGCTCGGTGTCGCCGGCGGCATGATCGCCGGCGAGATGATGGAAGACGCGTTCGAGGGCGACTTCGGCGACTTCGGCGGCGACGAGTAACGGGTCCACGCACGACAGTGGCCTCCGGGAGAGTCTCCCGGAGGCCACTGTGAGCTAAGGCCGGTCAGTGCCGGGCCTTGCGCTCCTCGCTGCTGCGGTGGTTGCTGCCGGCCTTGGCCAGGCCTCGGCTACCGAGGTAGCCAAGCGTCAGCAGGGTGATCAGGAACCAGGCGTTGTCGGCCCGGAAGATGTCCACCCCAGCGGAGTTCTGCCCGACGACCTGCGACGCGCCCAGTACGGCGGCCACCGCGATCAGGTAGATCCAGAACTCGGTAGTCTTGAACGCCTGCTTGGTCTCCGTACCGGGTGCCTGCATGTCGTTGCGGCGCCCGTCATGCATGACCGGCATCTGCTGGGTCTGCATGTCCCGCATCTGAGCGGGGTTCTGCGGGTCGTTCATGGGCCGGTTCATCGGCCGGGTGGAAGCAGCCTGCGTGCTCATCTGGTCCTCCTCAGGATGCGATGAGTCGTACCTGCATCTCCTCGCCCCGATACCGCGTTTCGGCCACGGCACGGTTCGTTTTCGTGGCGGGGACAACCCCCGACTACCCGAGGCCCCGGAGCAGGTAACACCGATCGCCGGCCGGAAAAATCCGGCCGGCGATCGGGTGGTCGGCAGGTCAGCGCAGGCCGTTGCGCATCGCCACGCTCACCAGAAGGCCCGGGTCGTCGGTGATGATGCCGTCGACGCCCAGGTCGATGACCCGCTGCATCACGGTGGCGTCATCGACGGTGTACGGGATCACCTTCAGCTTGTCGCGCGTCTGGAGGGTCCGGACGTCCGGTCCGTGGAAGTATGCCGGGTTCTCCCGCAGGTACCAGTCGGCCGAGGCGACAGTGCCCTGCTTCGGGTCGTGCACCTGCCAGTTGGCGGAGACCGTGCCAGCGCCCGCGGCCCGGGTCGGCTTGCCGAGGTCCTGGTACTTCCACCAGTCCAGTCCACCGGTCCAGGGGCTCTTCACCGACGGGTTGCCGTAGACCGCCTCCAGCGAGCACTCGTCGGCGAGGGTCGCGCACTCGGCCGGGCCGTACTGCCAGACCAGGGCGACAGTGCCGATCCGCCGGTCGAGCTGCCGTGCGTACGTGATGGTGCGCCAGTCGAACGACTGGATGGTGGCCCGGCTGGTGAAGCCGGCCCGCTGGATCGCGTCGACGAGCTTGCGGGTGAAGCTGCGGTACGGCTCGGTGTCGTTCACCACCGGGCTGATCTTCGTCTCGATGTTCATGCCGATGTCGGTGCGGCCACTCGCCTTCACCAGGGCGAATACCTCGTCCAGGGTCGGGATCCGGGCACCGGGAGCGGGCACCTGGGCGGGCAGCTCGGGCAGCGTCTTCGTGCCGCAGTCGACGGTCTTGAGCTGCGCCAGAGTCAACTCGTGCACCGGCTTGCCCACGTACGGGAACTCCGGGTCACCGCGGCGCACCGGCTTGGTGTCGACGCAGTGCGACCCGTTGACGGTGCGGTCGTGCAGCACCACGAGCTTGCCGTCGGCCGTCACGTTGGTGTCCAGCTCCAGTGTCGAGATGGCCCGGTTGGACAGCGCGTTGGCGAACGCCGGCAGGGTGTTCTCCGGCCGAGTGGCCCGGCCACCCCGGTGCGCCTGGATGTCGAACGGCGCGGCGTACGCCTTCGGCAGCCGGTAACCGCGCTGTGCCAGCACGCCCCGCAACCGGTCCGGGTAGTCGGTGATGAGGCCGTCCACACCGTCGTCGATCAGCTTGGTCATGGTCGGCACGTCGTCGACCGTCCACGGGATCACCTTGATCCCGTAGCGGTGTGCCTGGGCGACCATCTCCTTCGTGACGTACGGCTGGTAGCCCGGGTCGGTGACAGTGCCGTTCTGCGGCATGCCGTGCACCGGCGAGAAGGCGCTGGCGCCGAAGCTGCGGATCGCCGTGATCGGGTCGCCGCCGAAGTCGTCGATGTCCAGCCCGCCCAGCCACGGCGACGCACCCGGCTGACCGGTCTGGAGGAAGTCGTAGTTGGTCAGCGCGACCAGCGGCAACTTCGGCTCGACCTGACGCATGCGCATCAGCGCGCCCCAGTCGAAGCTCTGGATGGTGACCTGATTGAGCAGCCCGGCGGCGCGGATCTCGCCCGCGGTGACCCGGACGAACTGTTCGCGGGGGGCGGTCTCGGTCGGCGCGCCGGCCTCGACCTTGGTCTCGACGTTGAGCTTCACGTCCTTGGCCCGGTAGCGGTTGACCAGCGCGAAGACCTCACGCAGCAGCGGCATCCGGGCACCGGGGACGGCGACCTGGCCGGGCTTGTCCGACAGCGTCTTCGACCCGCAGTCGAGCGAGCGCACCTGGGCCAGGCTGAGCGTGTTGATGTACTTCCCGACGTACGGGAACTCCGGGTCGCCGGGCGTTACCGGAGCGGTGTCGACGCACTTGGTGCCGGTGACCTTCCGGTCGTGGGTGACGACGGCCTGACCGTCCTCGGTGATCTGCACGTCCAGTTCGAGGGTGCTCACCCCGAGCTGGAGGGCATTGCCGAAGGAGGCGAGGGTGTTCTCCACCCGCAGCCCGAGGCCGCCCCGGTGGGCCTGCACGTCGAATGTCCGGTCCGGTCGTGGCTTCGCCTGAGCGGGCACCGCGAGCCCGGTCGTCACCGTCGCGGCCACCAGCGCCGCGACGGCGGTACGGCGTACTGTGCGCACGCTGTCATCCCCTCCTGCCGGCGGGCATCTCCCACCGGTCGCGGGACAGCATGGACATCTCGGGCTGCGGGCAGGCGGCCAGCGGGCAGCGTGACGGTGAACCGCCGTGGACGACCTCCCGGTCACCCCGGGTTTGGTCGGCCGACGGTCGGGCACGCAGTCAGTTCCACAGCTTCTGCGAGGTGATGGACGTGCGTGAGGACGACATGCGGCAGGACGCCGCCCGCGAGGCCGAGGATCGGATCGCCGGCGGTGTGTACGGCAAGGGCGCCCTCGACGAGGTGACGGTGCCCCGCACCGATGTGGACAGTCAGATCCAGCGCGATGACCCGTTCGACCCGGCGAAGGAACGGATCGACCCACAGGTGCTGCGCGACGGTGGCCCGGTCGGCGGGCAGGGCGCGGTGACCACCACCGGTGGCACCGCCGGGCCGGCGAGCGTACGCCGGGTGGCCCGACAGCCGGAGCGGCATCGCGGCAAGGTTGCCCCGACCACCACAGGTGACGCCACCACCGGCGGCCTGAGCACCCCGATGGGCGGCGGCACCAGCGACCAATCCACGTCGGCGACCGCCCCGCCAAAGTCCATCAGAGACAGATCAACCGACTAACCCCACTGCCCCACCCACCCACCGCCCCCTTGACGGCGTGATCATGGGGTTGACGTGGCTGTGGAAGATCACAGTCCACGTCAACCTCATGATCGACTCAGCGGGTGGGGGTGGGGGTGGGGGTGGGGGTGGGGGTGGGGGTGGGGCGGAGGACGCCTAGGCGTTGGGTGGCGCGGGTCAGGGCCACGTAGAGGTCGCTGCGTCCGCGGGGGGACTCGGCCACCATCCGGTCGGGGTCGACCACCAGCACCGAGTCGAACTCCAACCCCTTGGCCTGGGCGACTGTCAACACCACCACCCGGCTCTCCAGCTCCGGATGCTCGCCGACGGCAGCCTCCGGCAGGGCGGCGGTCACCGCCGCACCCAACTCACCCACCAGGCCGGCCGGCACGAGCACTCCGAGCCGCCCCTCGCTCAGCCCGGCCGCCTCCCGGGTGGCCTCGGCGACCAGCTCCGCCGCCAACCGACCGTCGGGGACCGCCCGGTCCCACGGCGGTACGCCGCTCTCCCGCACCGAGCGCGGCGGCCGCAGTGCCGGGTCGATCTCGGCCAGTACCTCGGCGGCGACCGCCATGATCTCGGCGGGAGTGCGGTAGCTGACCGTCAGCTCGGTGAGCCGCCACCGCTGCTCGACGTACGGGGCGAGCGCGTCCGCCCACGACGGCGTGCCACTCAGTGCCCCGGTCTGTGCCACATCGCCGACGATCGTCATCGACCGGCTCGGGCAGCGGCGCATCAGCAGCCGCCAGGCCATCGGCGAGAGCTCCTGCGCCTCGTCCACGATCACGTGGCCGAACGCCCAGGTGCGGTCGGCGGCGGCCCGCTGCGCGGTGGTCAGCCGGTCGGCCTCCTCCTGCCGCTCCAACAGTCGATCCGCGTCGATCAGGTCGGTCACGCCGAGGATCTCACCGCCCTCGGCCTCGTCCTCGACGTCGATCGAGCGGGAACCCTTGGCGATCTCCAGCACGCCCTCGGCGTACTCCCGTTCCATCATCCGGATGCGGTCCCGCCGGGCGGCGGCGGCGCGTTCGTCCTCGCCGAGCAGTTCGGCGGCCTCGTCCAGCAGCGGGACGTCGGCCGGCGTCCAGCCACCGCGCTCGCGGCGCAGCAGCGCCCGCTCGTCCTCGCTGAGCATCGGCGCGGCGGCGGCGATCCGGTCCGGGTCGGCGTACAGGTCGGCGAGCAGCTGCTGCGGGGTGAGCACCGGCCACAGTCGGTCCAGGGCGGCCTGGATCTCCGTCTCCTCGCGCAGCTCGCGACGGATCTCGGCGCGGTCCGCCTCGTCGAGGAGGTTGTCCCCGCCGAGCGGGTCGGCGCCGATCCGCTCGGCCACCTGGTCGGCGAGCGCGTGCACGATCTCCACGTCGAACAACGCGCGAGCCAGGTTGTGCGGTCGGTCGGCGCGCCGGACCCGATCGCGGGCCGCGCGCACGATCTCCGGATCGAGGGTCAGCGTCTCCCGCTCGACCTCGATCTCCAGCGGCTCGTCCGGCACCCACTGCCGATCCCGTACGGCCAGCGCCAACACCTCGGCCAGCACCGCCCGGCCCTTGAGCGCCGCGGTCTCGGCCGGCTCGGTCCGTTGGGCGCTCACCCCGGGAAAGAGATCACCCTGGGTACGCAGCAGCACGCCGGTCTCGGCCAGCGTCGGCAGCACCTGGGAGATGTAGCGCAGGAAGGTCGCGTTCGGGCCGACCAGCAGCACGCCACGGCTGGAGAGTTCCCGCCGGTGCGTGTAGAGCAGGTACGCCGCCCGGTGCAGCGCGACAGCGGTCTTGCCGGTGCCGGGGCCGCCCTGAACCACCATCACGCCCGGAAGTTCCGCGCGGATGACCTCATCCTGCTCGGCCTGGATGGTCTCGACGATGTCGCGCATCCGGCCGGTACGGCCCGCGTTGAGCGCGGCGAGCAGCGACGCCTCACCGGTCAGCTCCTCGTGGGCGCCGGGGGAGGCGGTGTCGATGTCGAGCACCTCGTCGTTGAGCCCGGTCACCTTGCGCTGCCGGGTACGCAGGTGCCGGCGACGGCGTACGCCCTGCGGGTTCGCGGCGGTGGCGAGGTAGAACGGCCGGGCGGCGGGTGCCCGCCAGTCCATCAGCAGCGGATCGTAGTCACCGCTGGTGTCGAAGATGCCGATCCGGCCGATGTAGCGGCGGGAGTCGTCGTCGCCGTCGAGACGACCGAAGCAGAGCCCGTTCTCCACGGCGGAGAACTGTTCGACCTGATCGGCGTACATCGCTACCGAGCTGTCGCGCTGCGAGCGGTCCTGGAGGGTGCCGCCGGTGTTGTGCAGCTCGGCGGTGAGCCGGTGGGCGGCCTGCTGACGCAGCTGGTCCAGCCGGTTGTAGAGCATCGAGACGTACTCCTGCTCGCGACCGATCTCGTCGTCGAGCGGCAATTCGCCGGAACCGCCGGAGTGCCTTGACAAGCCGTCTCCCTAAAGATTAGAATCCTTTGCAGGAACGGCTTTTAGCCGTTCTTTTTTGTGCCTTCGAACTGTTGAAGATAGCGCGTTCCGCCGGTTCTCACCAAGCCGGGCGGTCCGGCGCGCCGGTGATCGCGAGGTGACGGCAGATGATCCTGCGGACCGGCCAACGGGTGGTTTTCATCGGGGACAGCATCACCGATTGTGGTCGACGTGACGTCGCCGCGCCCTACGGCAGCGGATATGTGAGTCTCGTGCGCGCCCTGGTCGACGCGCGGCACCCGGAGTTGGAGCTGGAATGGGTCAACCGGGGTGTGGGCGGCGACACGGTGCGGGACCTGGCCGCCCGCTGGGACGACGACGCCATCGCCGAGCGCCCCGACTGGCTCGCGGTGCTGATCGGCATCAACGACATCTGGCGGCACTACGGTGACCGGCCGGATGAGGCAGTCGGCATCGAGGAGTACGAGCGCACGCTGCGCGACCTGCTGCGTCGGGCGGTCGACGCCACCGGCTGCCGACTGATCCTCGGCGACCCGTTCTTCATCGAGCCCGACCG
Organism: Micromonospora sp. NPDC050795; assembly: GCF_044456785.1. Lineage (NCBI taxonomy): Bacteria > Bacillati > Actinomycetota > Actinomycetes > Micromonosporales > Micromonosporaceae > Micromonospora > Micromonospora sp. NPDC050795. The sequence continues at coordinate 145,911 of NZ_JBITGE010000014.1, forward strand.
GAGCGTCCCGCAACGCGCGGACACCGACCGGTACGCGGCGGTCATGGCGGGGCTGGCGACCGAATTCGACGCGGTGCACGTGCCCAACCAGGCGGCGTTCGACCGGGTGCTGGCGGTGAGTCCGGCGACGCGTTGGGCCGACGACCGGGTCCACCCGTACCTGCCCGGCCACGCGGTCCTCGCCGACGCGTATCTCAGCGCCCTCGGCGTCTCCTGACCCGGGCCGACCCACAGCGAAGCGCCGGGCCGACCGTGAGGTCGACCCGGCGCGAACACCGCGGAGATCAGCCGCGCGCGGCCTCGTAGAGCCGCTCCGGAGTCACCGCTCCGGCGAGCACCCGGCCGTCGTCGGTGAGCAGCACGCTGAACAGCTTGCTGGTGAGGAGGCGACCGCTGCCCCAGTCACCACTGACCGCCGGCAGCCCGCCGAGCAGCTTCGACATGTCCAGGTCCGGCGCGGCTCCGGCCGGGAGAGTTGCCTGCTTCGGGGCGGGCTTCCGGTCGGCACTGGCCCCGTCGAGGCGGCTGACGAGCACTGTCGTCCAGCCGTCGCCCACCGCGCGGACCTGCGGGTCACCCGCTGGCCCGACGTGACCGGGCTTGCCCGTCGGGCGCTCGGCCTTCTCCTCGGCGACGGTCACGCCGGGCGGCGGGTTGAAGCGGAACTGGTCGGTGTCCGGGCGGCGGTAGTCGACCTGGGTGAAGGCCACCTCGAACGCCGGCCGGTCGCTGCCCTTCGCGAGCACCTCGAAGCGCAGCGGCACGTGCTGCTTGGCGTCGATGGCGATCCGCAGCTGGTGCACCAGGGAGGCCTGGTCGCGCGGCTGGAGCACCAACTCGTACGCGTCCTGTCCGGCGACGGTCGCCGACCGGCCCACGCTGACCTCGGTGCTCGGGTCGATCGCGGTCAACGCCAGGTCGGCGGCCTGCTGCGGGGTGGCCGGCAGGCTCGCTGCCGGTTCCGGGGCGGGCTTCCAGGCTCCGGCGTCGCCGCCCAGCACGCGGTGGGTGGCGGTGTTGCTGCGGCTCTGCCACGTCCACAGGTCCTGGCCGTTGCGGATGATGTCCTGCTCGCCCAGCGTGTCCATCAGCGCGACCCGCTGCTTGTCCGGCCCGGAATACCAGACCCGCAGGGTGTGGGTGCCGGTCAGTAGGGTGGTCAGCTCGTTGCCGGGAACCAGCCCGACGAGGGACGGCAGGCCGAGGTCGGCGCGTTGCACGACGGTCCCGGACAACCCCTCCAGCCGGGATGTCTGCAGGTCGACCAGGAGCTGAGCGGCGGTTCGGGGCGGCAGGCTCGGCTCGGCCTCGGCGGCGAACGTGCCGATCGCTGCGCCACCGCCGATGACGGCGACGGCCGCGGTGGCCGGAACCAGCCAGCGAAGGACGGAACGGCTTCTCAGGACGGACATGGTGGCACCTCCTGCGGCCATCTTGCCTCGTCCGTGCTGTGAACGCGCTGAGGACAGCGAACCGCCCCGATTGACCCGGGTGGCACCCTTGAGCTGTGCGGGTGCTGGTGGTGGAGGACGAGGCCCGGTTGGCGGCTGCGCTGCAACGCGGTCTCCAGGCGGAGGGGTTCGCGGTGGACGTGGCGACGACCGGCCCGGCGGGCCTGGACGCCGCCCGGCACGGCGGGTACGACGCCATGATCCTCGACGTGATGCTGCCTGGCCTCTCCGGGTACGAGCTGGTCCGGCGGCTGCGCGCGGAACAGCACTGGCTGCCGGTGCTGATGCTCTCCGCCAAGGACGGCGAGTACGACCAGGCCGACGGCCTCGACTGCGGCGCCGACGACTACCTGACCAAACCCTTCTCGTACGTGGTGCTGCTGGCCCGGCTTCGGGCCCTGCTGCGTCGGGGCGCGCCGGAACGTCCGACCGTCCTCGCCGTCGGTGACCTGCGGTTGGATCCGGCCCGCCGACGGGTGACCCGGGCGGACACCGAGGTGGCGCTGACCGCGCGGGAGTTCGCGTTGCTGGACTACCTGATGCGCCGTCCGGGCCAGGTCGTCTCCAAGGTCGAGTTGTTGGACCACGTCTGGGACGCCAGCCTGGAGACCGCGCCGAACGCGGTCGAGGTGTACGTCGGCTACCTGCGCCGCAAGCTCGGCCGGGACCGGCTGGAGACGGTCCGGGGTGCCGGCTACCGGCTGGCGACGTGACCGTCGACAGCCCGGCCACCACCCGTCTGGCCAGGCCCGGCTGGATGCCGGTCCTCGGGCTGCGCGGGCGACTCATGGCGATCGGTGTGGTCGGTCTCACCATCGGGCTGGCCGTGGGCGGGGTGGTGTTGCTCGGCGCGCTCGGCTTCGTGCTCCAGCGCACTGTCGACACCGAGGCGTTCCGCACCGCCGACGCGGTCGCCCTGCTCGCCGCCGAGGACGCGCTGCCCGACCCGCTGCCGGTGGCCGGCGGGCAGGTCCGCGTGCAGGTCGTCGACGGGCAGGGCCGAATCCGGGCGGCCTCGATCGACGCCGACCGTCTGGTGCCGATGGTCCGCCCGGAGCGGCTGAACCGCGACGGTCGGCAGCGGCTTGAGGTGCCGGCCGAGCGGGTCGGGCTCGTCGGCCCGGTCCGGGTGGTCGCCGTACCCGCCGGCACCGCGGCCGACCCGCTCACCGTGCTGGTCGCCCGCTCGATGGCCGACGTGCGGCACAGCACCCACGTGGTCCGGACCATCCTGCTGGTGGCGTTCCCGCTGCTGGTGGCCGTGCTGGCCGGGGTTGCGTGGCGGGTGGTGGGGGCGACCCTGCGGCCGGTCGAGGCCTTACGTCGAGGTGCCGAGGAGATCACCGGGAGGGCCGGCGCCGGCCGGCTGCCGGTGCCGGCGTCGGCCGACGAGATCCACCGTCTGGCGGTCACCCTCAACGGCATGCTGGGCCGGCTGGAGTCCGCCCGCGTCCGGCAGCGGGCCTTCGTCTCCGACGCCGCGCACGAGCTGCGCAGCCCGTTGACCAACATTCGGACGGAGCTGGAGGTGGCCCAGCACCTCGCCGACCGGACGGACTGGACGGCGGTGACGGCCAACCTGCTCGCCGACACCGAGCGGTTGAGCCGCCTGGTCGACGATCTCCTGCTGCTGGCCCGCCTGGACGAGACTCCGCCGACCCGGGGGACCGGCCCGGTGGAGCTGGGCGCGTTGCTGACCGAGGTTGCCGCCCGCTACCCGTCGTCGCCGGTGCGGGTGACGCCGCCGACGGGCCCGCTCTGGACGATCGGCACCGTCGAGGAGCTGCGTCGCGTGCTGGCCAACCTGGTCGACAACGCGGTACGGCACGCGCACGGCAGCGTCGTGCTCGCGGCCGAGGCGACGTCGATGGGCGAGGCGATGTCCGGGGCCGGCGAGAAGTCGATGGCCGGCGAGACGTCGATGGCCGGGGCGGGGCTCGGACCCGGCGTCGGGACGTACCACCTGGTGACGGTGACCGACGACGGCCCGGGGATCGCGGTGGCGGACCGGGAGCGGGTCTTCGACCGGTTCACCCGGCTGGATGACGGACGGGCCCGCGACGACGGGGGCGCCGGCCTGGGGCTGGCCATCGTCCGGGAGCTGGTGCGACGCGCGGGCGGCACCATCACAGTGACCGACGCGCCGGAGCAGCGAGGCCTGCGGGTGTGCCTGCTCCTGCCAGCGTTGCCGGCCGAGGACGGCCACAGGTAGACGGGCCGTGACGGTGACCCTCCCCCATCGCCCACCGATGCTCCCCTTTGCTCTGCACCCGCGGGTGCGACAGCTACGCAACGCGATGGCTGTCGGCGCGTGTCGAAGCGGTGGCCGAGACGTTTCAGCTGGTCATCCGAGGTGGTGCAGATAGGTAAGCAGAGCAAAGGCTGTGCCGGACTGCGGTGCGGTGCGTCGGCGGTGACGGTTTGTCACGGCGGGCTCCGCAACGGCCAATGCCACGCTCGGTGAAGTCGGCGCGGCGCGGCCACGAGGCGGGGCAGTGCTGGCGGGTCAGCGGCGGCGGGTCAGCGGCGGCGGGTACAGACCTGCTTGGACCGGGCCACGGTGTCGGTGGACCAGGCGACTGCGACGGTGAAACAGAAGTCGTTCGTGCGGTTGAGGGCGTAGATGACGAAGCTGGTGGTGCCGGCGGGCAGCGTCGCGAAGATGTTGTGGGACTGGCCGGTGCGACCGCCCGCGATGACCACCGGGCCCTCGCCGCCAGCCGGGTAGGTCCAGTTCAGCGCGATGCTGTCCCGGGTGTCGCGCAGGGTCACCGCGCTGGGTGGGGTGCCGGGCGGGGCCGCGGCGGCAGCCGACGTAGGTGCCGTGCCGCCCGGGGCGGGCGCGGTGCTGGCCGGCGCGCCGGCGGTGGGGGAGGCGCTGGCCGGCGGCGGGGTCGGTTCGTCGTCGCCGTCGACCCGGGCCACCCCGGCGATCACCGCTGCCGCGCCGAGGAGCACCACGACCACACCGGCCACCAGCACCGGTACCAGCCGGTTGCGCTGCTCCGGCGGCGCGCGGTGCACGGGCACCGGCAGAAGCCGCGACGGCGTGTACGGCTCGACCTGCCCGTACGGGTCGGGCCGGGCGTACGGGTCGGACGGTTGGTGCTGGTCGGAGGGTGGGTTCGGGTCGCGCGACCCGTACGGGTCGGCGGTGCGGTGCAGCCGGTACACCCCGGGCTGCTCCTCCGTGCCGCCGGCCAACCCGACCACCGACGGGGGCACCGGAGGGTCGGTGGGGTGGGGTGAGGGGTCGTCGGCCGGTTCGGGCGACCACCTGCTGCCCATCGATCCGACCGCCTCGTCGGAGGGCAGCCGGGGGTTCGGCACCGCCCCGGCGTGGTGGGTTGCGGCTGCCTGCGGGTGGTAGCCGGATTCGGCTGGCCCGTCGTCGTGCGGTGGGACGCGGGCGGCCGGCACGACCGGAGCGTCCCGAGCTGTCGGCGGGTTGTCGGCGCAGGCGTGGTCGGGATTGGCCGCCGCCCGGGCCAGGGCCGCCACCTGGGTGGCCAGCGGGTCGTCGGCGGGCAGGTGCTGCCGGCATAGCTCGCGGGCAAGCGCCAGGTTGTCGTGTGCCTCGGCGAACTGCCCGCAGTCGCGCTGCATCGCCCCGAGCCGCGCCAGCATCTTGATGCCGCTGGGGTGGCCGTCGCCGTACACCTCGCGGTGCAGCTCCCAGGCGTCCTGGAGGCGGTCGCGGGCCACGGTGCACTGGCCGCGCGCGTATTCGACGGTGGCCAGGTCGGCGTGCGCGGCGAGCACCCGCAGTGACTCCGGGCCGTCCTGTGCGGTCAGCTCGATGATGACTTCCTGGTAGAGCCGCGCCGCCCGGGAGTGGCTGCCGACCCGGTGCAGCACAGCGGCCAGAGTTGCCGCCGCGGCCACCGTGCGCGGGTCGGCGCGGCCGTGCAGGCGGGTGGTGGCCGCGTACGCGAAGGCGGCCCAACCCCGGGCCGAGTGCGGCTCGCCGAGGGCGATCAGCACCCGCGCCTGAAGGCTGGCCGCGTCGGCCAGCTCGGGCGTGGCGTTGGCCGGGCGGGGGTCGGCGTCGGTGAGCGCGTCGGACAGCAGTTGCTGTGCGCCGGCAAGATCGCCGGAGGACACGAGGTGGTGCGCCTGATCAGTCAGTTCACCGAAGCCGGAAGACACGCCCCATCGTGCTCATTCGACGACGGTAAGTACAAGACCCGCGCCGGTGTCGATTGGTCAGGATCCGGTCATATGCTCGGCCAGGGTCTCGCTGATCCGGCGCAGCTGATCGACCTGGGCGGGGCTCAACGCGTCGAACAGGTGTCGGCGTACCCCCTCGACATGGCCGGGTGCGGCGGCCGCGAGGGTGGCGAAACCCTCGTCGGTGAGCAGCGCGATCTGCCCCCGCCGGTCGGTGGGGCAGTCCTCGCGGCGCACCCAGCCGGCGGCCTCCAGTCGGGCCACGGCGTGCGAGAGCCGACTGCGGGATGACCCAGCGGCCTGCGCCAACTGGCTCATGCGCAGTTGACGACCGGGGGCCTCGGAGAGCTGGACCAGGATCTCGTAGTACGCGTGCGGCATGCCCGCGTCGCGTTGCAGCTCGCGGTCGAGAGTGTCCATCAGCACCCGGGAGGCGGTGAGGTACGCGCGCCAGGTGCGCTGCTCGTCGGGGTCCAACCAGCGGGTCATGACCGCCATCATACCCTCGATAGTTGAAAGCTCAACTAAACCGCGCTAGTCTCGGATCATGGGTATCCACCGGCTCAACCACGCGGTCCTCTACGTCAGTGACCTCGCCCGCAGCGTTGCGTTCTACAGCGACGTGCTGGGCTTCCGCCCGGTGGCGATGACCCCGGACGGTTTCCGGGGCGCCACCTTCCTCCAGGCCCCCGACTCCACCAACGACCACGACCTCGGCCTCTTCGAGATCGGCGCCGGCGCCGGTCGGTCCACCGCCGGTCGGTCCACCGTCGGCCTCTACCACCTCGCCTGGGAGGTGGACACGCTCGACGAGCTGGCCGCCACCGCCGAGCGGCTCGCCGCGGCCGGCGCACTGGCCGGCAGCTCCGACCACGGCACCACGAAGAGCCTCTACGGCAAGGATCCGGACGGCCTGGAGTTCGAGGTGGTCTGGCTGATCCCGGCCGACCTGCTCGACGACACCGCTCTGGCCGCCCGCAAGCAGATCGGTCGTCTCGACCTGAACGCCGAGCGGCAGCGTTACGGCGGGCAGACCCGGGGCGGGGTGGGGATCTCCGTCCCGGTCTGACCGCCCGTAGGGTAGAACGGACCGATGCCGACCGACCGGACCACTGATTTCCTCCGCGAGCTGCTGGTCCGCCAGTTGACGACCTGGCTGCCCGCGGCCCTGCACCGCTCCCGGCGGGCCACCGTCGCGCTCGCCGGGGTCGACGCGGCAGCCACCGAGGCCGCGCTCCGGTTGGTCGGCGGGCACGGCGACCAGGTGCGCGGCCGGCAGGTGACGGTGGTGGTGCTGGCCGACGGCGCGCCGGAGCTGCCAACCCGGCTCGGCCCGATCGAGGCGGAGCTGCCCGCCGAGGTCACCGTACACCTGCTGCCCGGCGACGCCTACCGGCTGCCGGTCGCGGTGAAGGCCGCCGGGGCGGCCGGCGCGCCGTTGTTCTCCTTCGTGGACCTGCCCGGCGCGGTGACGCCGAAGGTGCTCACCGCCGCAGCCAACGGCCGGACCGGTGAGCTGCTGCTGCACACCGGCGACAGCGCCCGAGACGTGCTCGTCTCCGCCGGCTTTCCCCTGGTCGCCGAGGTGGCGCCGGTGCTGCCCGACGGGGAGGCTGCCGGCGTTGTCGCGTTCGGCAGCCGCTCCGACCGGAGTCTGGAGGCGGTACGCGACGCGCTCTGGACGGTCGGCACGCAGTTCGACGTACGCTTGCGCGACCCACTCGACCCGACCGGCACGACTGTCGACGTGGTGAACGACCCCGACCTCGAACCGCTGGCCCACGAGTTGCTGGCCGAGCTGCGAGCGGGCGGGCCACGGCAGGTCACCGAGCTCCGCCGGCACACCCTCACCGCGACCGTCTACCGTGCCGCCGACGCCAACCGCGCCCTCACCACCCTGCTCGACGCCGGCGCCCTGAGCCGCGACCGCGAAACCCGCCGCCTGGCCGGCGACGAAACCCTCAGAGCAATCCCCTAACCCCACCCCACCCCGTCCCCACCCCACCCCGTCCCCGCCGCCCCCCGCCCCCGCGATCTTGCACTTTCTGCGGTGACACATGGGGCATCCCTCGCGAATCGGCAACCGAAACTGCAAGATCGCGGGGGCGGGCGGGGCGGGCGGGGCGGGCGGGGCGCGCGGGGCGCGCGGGGCGCGCGGGGCGCGCGGGGCGCGCGGGCGGGCGGGGCGCGCGGGGACGGGCGGGGACTGGGTGGGGGGTGTAGACGCCGAGCGGGGTGCCGGTGAATCACCGGCACCCCGCTCGACTCCCGGGATGATTACGACCGGGACTTGTCCTGCTTCCAGGAGAGCGGACCCGGCAGGTCGACCCGGTGTGCACGGGCCTTGGAGTTCCAGGACCAGCGACCGATCTTGATGCTCCACGAGGAGAAGCCGTTCTCGGTGAAGTTCAGAATGATCGGACCGTACTTCTTGCGCTTGCGAAACATGAGGCCCATCGGAGGTCTCCCCTCGTCACCGTTCCCTGCCGTGTCGAGATCGAACATTCCCGAACCGGCGACTTTTGAAACCCTCTCGCCGTCCGTCCTGGACGGTCGCCAGGCGGGCATCGCAATCTCTATCCAACAGATAGGTGTTGCGGCACGGTAAACGCTGGCCGGGGCGCTTCGTAACATCGGCAGCGATAGAAGTCTCATCTTCTGGAAGGCCGTTGACCGCTCGCTCCGATCCCGGGCAGCATGGGGTCATGTCGCAGCGGGATGAGCTTCTCCTCACCGCTCGTGTGCACGTCGACCTGGTCCGGCACGCGAGCGCGCTCTGTTGAGCTGACCGGTCCATCCGGCTCGGTTCCAGCGCCGCACTCTCCACCGCCCGCCCGCCCGCCCGCTCAACGCGGAGCAGCGTGCCCGCACGCCCTCATCCGGGCGTCCCCGCTCCCATCGTGGACAGATCAGGAGACTCCTCATGTCCCCACCCCGTCGTGCCATTCTGCGTACCCTCGCCGCCGTTGCCGCGCTGGTCGCGCTCACTGCCACTGCCGGCTGCGGCGGTGACGCGGCAGCCGACGGCGCCCAGGCCAGCGAGCTGCGCTACCAGGGCTCGGTCGGCCAGGTCACCCTTCCCGAACTCGCCGCCGACCTCGGCTACCTCGGCGACGTCAAGCTCAACTGGATCGGCAACGTCACCGGCGGTCCGCAGGACATCCAGGCCACGGCCACCGGGCAGAGCGACTTCGGCGGCGCGTTCAACGGCGCCATCGTCAAGCTCGCCGCCGCCAACGCCCCGATCACCGCCGTGATCAGTTACTACGGCTCGGACGCGCAAACCTTCCAGGGCTACTACGTGCTCGACGACAGCCCGGTCCGCGGCCCCCGTGACCTGATCGGCAAGAAGGTCGGCATGAACACCCTCGGCGCGCACGCCGAGGCCGTGCTCAAGACCTGGCTCGCCCGCGGCGGGCTCACCCCCGCCGAGATCAAGCAGGTCGAGCTGGTCGCCCTGCCACCTGTCAACACCGAGCAGTCGCTGCGGCAGCGGCAGATCGACGTCGCCGTGCTCGGCGGGGTTATCCGGGACAAGGCGGTCGCCGGTGGCGGCATCCGCACCATCTTCACCGACTACGAGCTGCTCGGCGCCTTCAGCGGCGGCACCTACGTCTTCCGCGACGACTTCATCAAGCGCAACCCGGAGACCGTCAAGGCGTTCGTCACCGGGGTCGGCAAGGCCATCGAGTGGGCCCGCACCCAACCCCGGGAGACTGTGGTCGCCCGGATGCGGGACATCATCGGCATGCGTGGCCGCAACGAGGACCCGTCGCTGGTCGCGTACTGGAAGAGCAGTGGCGTCGCCGGCCGTGGCGGTGTGATCGGCGAGCAGGAGTTCGCCACCTGGATCGACTGGCTCGCCGCCGAGGGCGAGCTCAAGGGCGACCGTCCGAAGCCCGCCGACATCTACACCAACCGGTTCAACCCCTTTGTCGACGGGGGGAACGCGTGAGCGCCGACAAGATCCTCTTCGACCGCGTGAGCAAGACCTTCCCGGTCCGCGCCAGCCGGCGTGGTGGCGCCGGCGCGGTCACCGCGCTGGACGAGGTCACTCTCGGGGTACGCCCCGGCGAGTTCCTGGTCGTCGTCGGCCCCAGCGGCTGCGGCAAGTCCACGTTGCTCGACCTGCTCGGCGGGCTCACCGAGCCGACTGCGGGGCGGGTGCTCGTCGACGGTCGGCCCGTCACCGGTCCCGGTCTGGACCGGGGCATCGTCTTCCAGCAGTACGCGCTGCTGCCCTGGCGCACCGCCGCCGGCAACGTCGCGTTCGGTCTGGAGGCCAAGGGGGTGCCCCGCGCCGAGCGCGCCGCCCTGATCGAGCACCACCTCGACCTGGTGGGCCTGCGCGGCTTCGCCGACCGCTACCCGCACGAGCTGTCCGGCGGGATGAAGCAGCGGGTGGCCATCGCCCGCAGCCTCGCGTGCGACCCGGACGTGCTGCTGATGGACGAGCCGTTCGCCGCACTGGACGCGCAGACCCGCGACTCGTTGCAGGACGAGCTGGTGCGCATCTGGGCCCGCACCGGCAAGACCGTCGTGTTCATCACCCACGGCATCGACGAGGCCGTCTACCTGGGTCAGCGGGTGGCGGTGCTGACGTCCCGGCCCGGGCGGCTCAAACAGGTCATCGACATCGACCTCGGCGACCGGGACGCGGTCGAGGACGTGCGCTCCACCGACGCGTTCCGCCACCACCGCCACCAGATCTGGACCCTGCTGCGTGACGAGGTGCGGGCCGCCCAGGCAGCCGAGAGCGCCACCGGCAGCCGCACCGCCCACACCGGAACAGGTGGTGCTCGTACTCCCGTCGTCGCCGGAGCGGACGCGCGGCGCGCGGCGCCGGCGGCGGCCCACACCGAGGAGGCCCGCGTTGGTTGACATCGCCGAACGTCCCACCCGGCTGGCGGCCCCGGCGGCCGTGCCGGACGCGGTGGCCGCCGCCGGGCCCGGTGCCGGTGGCCTTGCCGGTCGGCTGCTCGGCGTCGGCGGAAAGGCGCTGCACCGCAGCGTCGCGATTCTCGCGCTGGCCGCGATCTGGGAGGGCGCACCCCGGCTCGGGCTGGTGGACCGGGTCTTCCTGCCGCCGCTGTCGGAGGTGCTGGTGGCCTGGTGGGAGTTGCTGCGCAGCGGGCAGCTCGCCGAGCACGTGGGCGCGAGCCTCACCCGGTCGTTGGCCGGGCTCGGCCTGGCGGTGCTCACCGCCATCCCGCTCGGGCTGCTGATCGGCTGGTACCGGCCGCTCGCCGAGTTGCTCAGCCCGCTGCTGGAGGTGTTCCGCAACACCGCCGCGCTGGCCCTGCTGCCGGTGTTCGTGCTCATCCTCGGCCTGGGCGAGACTTCCAAGATCGCCCTGGTGCTGTACGCGTGCTCCTGGCCGATCCTGCTGAACACCATCGCCGGGGTGAAGGGCGTCGACCCGCTGCTGATCCGGTCGGCCCGCTCGATGGGGCTCAACCACCTGCGGCTGTTCCAGAAGGTGATCCTGCCGGCCTCGGTGCCGACCATCTTCACCGGCGTCCGACTGGCCGGGGCGTACTCGATCCTGGTCCTCGTCGCGGCCGAGATGGTCGGCGCGAAGGCCGGGCTCGGCTACCTCATCAACTACGCGCAGTACAACTTCGCGATCGCCGACATGTACTCCGGGATCATCACGATCTCCGCCATCGGCCTGGTCGTCAACCAGCTCCTCGTCGCCCTCGAACGTCGCTTCTCCACCTGGCGCGTCGACGTCTCTGCCGGATAGGACGGTCACCAATGACCCGCACCCTGCACCTCAACGCGTTCCTGATGGGCGTCGGCCACCACGAGGCCGCCTGGCGGCACCCCCGCACCGACCCGCGTCGGGTCACCGACGTACGCCACTTCCAGGAGTTGGCCCGGATCGCCGAACGCGGCACCCTCGACTCGCTCTTCCTCGCCGACGGTCTCTCGGTCGGGCCGAACCCCCGGCACAACATCCAGGCCGTCTTCGAACCGCTGACCCTGCTCGCGTCGCTCGCCGCGGTGACCGAACACATCGGTCTCATCGCGACGGTCTCCACCACCTACAACGAGCCGTTCCACGTGGCCCGCAAGTTCGCCTCGCTGGACCACCTCAGCGGCGGTCGCGCCGGCTGGAACATCGTCACCTCCGCCCAGGAGCGGGAGGCGGTCAACTTCAACCGGGACAGCCACCCCGAACACGCCGACCGTTACCGGCGGGCCGCCGAGTTCGTCGACGTGGCGATCAAGCTCTGGGACAGCTGGGAGGACGACGCGCTGGTCTTCGACACCGGCGCCGGGGTGTTCGCCGACACCGACCGGGTGCACGAGGTGGCGCACCGCGGGCCGGAGTTCCAGGTCCGCGGCCCGCTGAACATCCCCCGGGGGCCGCAGGGCCGACCGCTGCTGGTGCAGGCCGGCTCGTCGCCGGACGGCATCGCCTTCGCCGCCCGCTACGCCGAGGCGGTCTTCACCGCGCAGCAGACCCTCGCCGACGGGCAGAGCTTCTACGCCGAGCTGCGCCGACAGGTCACCGCCGCCGGTCGGGACCCGGACCTGGTGAAGGTCCTGCCCGGCATCGCGCCGGTGCTCGGCGGCACGGAGGCCGAGGCGCTGGCGCTCGCCGCTGAGCTGGAGGAGCTGATCGTCCCCGACTACGCCCTCGCCCAGCTCTCCGGGATGCTCGGCACCGACCTGACCGGTCTGCCGCTGGACGGTCCGCTGCCGGAGCTGCCGACCGCCGGCACCGTGCAGGCCCACCAGAGCCGCTACCAGCTCGTCACCGAGCTGGCCCGCCGGGAACAGCTCACCATCCGGCAGCTGATCGGCCGACTCGGCGGCGGCCGGGGTCACCGGGTCGTCGCCGGTACGCCGGAGCAGATCGCCGACCAGATCGAGCTGTGGTTCACCCAGGGGGCCGCCGACGGGTTCAACATCATGCCGCCGCACCTGCCCGGCGGGCTCGCCGACTTCGTCGACCACGTGGTGCCGGTGCTGCGCTCCCGTGGGCTGTTCCGCACCGAGTACACCGGTCGGACGCTGCGCGAGCACTACGGCCTGCCCCGACCGGCCAGCGCGTACGCCGCGTCGACCCTGGTGTCGGCGTGACCACCGTGGAGCGCCCCTCGGCGGACATCGCCGAGCTGCGACCGGTGAACCGGGACCTGTTCCGAGCTCTGCTGCGGCGGCAGGCCAGCAGCGTCACGGTGGTCACCGCGGTCGCCCGCGGCACCGACCCCGCCTGCCTGGGTGGGATCGGCGCGCCCATCCGGGCGGGCTTCACCGCCACCTCGTTCACCTCGGTGTCGTTGGACCCGCCGCTGGTCTCGTTCTGCCTCGGGGTGGCGTCGTCGAGTTGGCCGGTGCTCGCCCGCGCCGAGCACGTCGCCGTGCACCTGCTGGGCGCCGGGCAGCGGGAGGCCGCCACTGTCTTCGCGACCAGCGGCATCGACCGGTTCGCCGCGTACCCGGACTGGACGTCCGGGCCGTTCGGGGTGCCGCTGCTCGACGGGGTGCTGGCCCGGCTGCTCTGCCGGGTGGTGCACCGGGTCCCGGCCGGCGACCACACACTGGTGATCGCCGAGCCGCTGGCGCTCGGCGACGGCGGTGACGGCCCGCCACTGGTCCACCACCGGGGCGGCTACACCACGGCTGCTCCGGCATGACCGCACCCGCCGAGCAGGACCTGCTCGCGCTGGACCGGGCCGCCCAGGACCTGCTGTTCCGGGCGGCCCGCACGGCCAACACGTTCACCGACGAGCCGGTCACCGACGCCCAGGTCGCGGCGATCCACGACCTGATCCGGTACGGGCCGACCGCGTACAACGGTCAGCCGCTGCGGGTGCTGCTGCTGCGCTCGCCGGAGTCCCGGGCCCGGCTGCTGCCGTACGTGTCGTCGAGCAACCGGCCGAAGACGGCCACGGCGCCGCTGGTGGCGGTGCTCGCCGCCGACGTCGATTTCCACGAGCGGCTGCCCGAGCTGTACCCGCACCGGCCGCAGGCCCGCGACTGGCTCAGTGACCGTCCCGCTCGCGCCGAGCAGGCCCGGTTCAGCGCGACCCTCCAGATCGGCTACCTGCTGGTGGGCGTACGCGCCGCCGGGCTGGCCGCCGGCCCGATGGCCGGGTTCGACGCGGCAGGGGTGACCCGCGAGTTCTTTCCCGACGGCCGGCACGAGGCGCTGCTGCTGCTCAACCTGGGCCACCCGGGCCCGGACGCCTGGGAGCGGCGGCTGCCCCGGCTCAGCACCGAGGAGGTGGTGTGGACGCTGTGAGCCGGCCGACGCTCAGCGGGGCTCCCACGCATCGGGTAGCGCGGTGAGCTTGCGGACGTGCGCGGGCAGTCGACCGCTGACGATCTCGGCGAGGCTCACCTCGTCGACGACCCGCCGCACGGCGGCGCGGACCGCCACCCACAGGCCGGGCAGGTTCTCCGCCGAGCCCTCGTACCGGGTCTCCTCGGGGCGCAGCCCGCGTACCCCGGCCAATGGGCCCTCGACGGCGCGCAGCACCGCACCGACGGTCACCTCGCGGGGTGGGCGGGCGAGGGTGTAGCCGCCCTCGGCGCCGCGTTGGGCGCGGACGATGCCGGCCCGGCGCAGATCCGCCAGGACCGCCTCCAGGAACTTGCGGGGCATGTCCTGCTCCGCGGCGATGGCCTGGGTGGACAACAGCGAGGGGTACGCGGTGGCGAGGCTCAACGCCGCCCGTACCGCGTAGTCGCCGCGCGCGGATATCTGCACCCTGCCATCATGCCCGGCCGGTGCCGCCCAGCCCTCCGGCGGGCGGCCCGGGTCTCGTGGCGTGCCCCCCGTTGGCGGGTTCGCCGAGGGTGCCGGGGCGGAACCAGCCGCTGTTGACGCCCGTCGACTCGGCCGGCGGTCGAGGCCGGACCACCCGGCCGGCCGCCGGTTGATCCCGGGCGGCCCGGAACGCGCCGGGGCTGACCCCGACCTCGCGGGTGAAGAAGCGGCCGAAGTTCGTGGGTTCGGAGAAGCCGAGCCGCCGTCCGATCTGGGCGATCGGCTGATCCGTCGCGGCCAGTAACCGGCCGGCCTGCAACGCGACCCGCTCGTCGATGACCTGCTTGGCGCTGCGACCGGTGACGGCCAGGCAGGCCCGGGTCAGGGTCCGCACCGAGCAGCCGAGCCCGGCCGCGTAATCCTCCACCCGCCGGGTCTGCGGGTAGCCGTTCTCCACCTCGCGGCGGAACCTCCGGAACGTCTCGTCCTCGGGTCGGGAGGGCGGCCGGTCGTCGCGGGCCACGGCCAGCCGCAGCAGCAGCACGGCCAGTTGATGCCGGAGCAGCGCGCGGGCGGTGGGGCTGTCGGGGTGCCGCCGGCAGTCCACCGCCAACTGGCTCACCTCGCTGATCACCGCGTCCTCGTCCTCTCCTGCCAACTGCCGCCAGGTCGCGGTCGTGGTCAGGTCGACGTCGAGGCCGCGCAGCGCCTCGGCGTCCCAGGCGACCACTGTGGCGTCGAACTGGGGGCCGGCGCAGCGCAGCACCTGGCCGGGGCGGACCCGCAGCAGCGTGCCGGGCCGGCACGGCAGCAGGTGGAAGTCGAGTTCCGCGTCGCCGTGCCCACGCGTGGTGAGAATCAGAAGCTCCCGCTCGACGATCACCGGCCGACGCCAGCCCGGGGCACCGGCAAGATCGGCCAGCGCGAACGTGGCTATCTCGTCGGTGACCGGAGACGCCGTTCCGATCGATGGCGCGGGGGAGGGATCGGTGGAGACCATCGCCTGCGACGGTAGCCCGAACCGCAGGTCACCGCATCCCGATCGACGTTCGCAGCGGAATCCGCGGCAAGCTGCGGGCTTGTCCCGGTCCCGGCGGCCGGGCTACGTTACCCGGCGGTAGCGCCGTCGGTCCGCGGTCCACCCGGTATCCGCCGGTCACCCGACCAGCCGGCGGCACCCGCCGACTCGCGATGGGATGGGCATGACGCAGCTGTTCTCGGTCGAAGGTAAGACGGTCCTGGTCACCGGCGGCTCGCGGGGGATCGGGCTGATGATCGCCCAGGGTTTCGTCCGAGCGGGCGCACACGTGATCATCTCGTCCCGCAAGGCTGACGTCTGCGAGGCGGTCGCCACCACCCTGTCCACCGAGGGTCGCTGCGAGGCCATCCCCGCCGACCTCGGCGACGACGCCGGCGCCGAGACGTTGGCCGCCGCCGTTCGCGAGCGCTTCGGCCGCCTCGACGTGCTGGTCAACAACGCCGGAGCGACCTGGGGCGCACCTCTGGAGGACTACCCCGAGGCCGCGTTCGACAAGCTCTGGGCGGTCAACGTCAAGGCCGTCTTCCGCCTCACCACCGCGCTGCTGCCGGCGCTGCGCGCCGCCGCCAGCGCCGACGACCCGGCCCGCGTGATCAACATCGGGTCGATCGACGGCATCCGGGTGCCGATGATGGAGGTGTACGCCTACTCGGCCACCAAGGCCGCCGTGCACATGCTCACCCGCAGTCTCGCTCACCAGCTCGCCGGGGAGCAGATCACCGTCAACGCGATCGCGCCCGGCCCGTTCGAGAGCAAGATGATGGCGTTCGCGCTCGACGACCCGGCGAGCCGGGCCGCCATCGAGCAGCAGGTGCCGCTCGGCCGCATCGGGCGCCCCGAGGACATGGCCGGCACGGCCATCTACCTCTCGTCGCGCGCCGGTTCGTACCTGACCGGAGCGGTCATCCCCGTCGACGGCGGCATCACCACGCACGGCTGAGCACCGGCCGACCCGGGGCGGGCTGCCCGCGTGCCGGGGCCGCGCGGACTCGGCAGATCCGCGCGGCCCCGGTGTGGCCGGTGTTGCCCGTTCGGGCGGTCAGCGACCGGCGAGCAGCCGGTTCACCGCCGTGTCGACGTCCAGGTGCTCGGCCTCACGGCCGCGCGGGACGACGACGTAGGTCCGTCGAAGGAAACGCACCAGGACGCTGCGCGGCACCTCGAAGAGGGCGTTGCCGTCCGGTGACGAGAGGGCCAGCGCGACGAAGTCGCCGCGCGGTGTGGCCCAGGGCCAGACCCGAACGTCCCCGATGCCGGCCGGCTCGTCCAGGCCGGTGACCAGAAGTTCGCGAGCGAACGACCAGCTCACCGCCTCGCCCCCTGCCGATTCGGCATGGAACAGGACATGGACCGCATACGGGTCAGCAGGGTCGTAACGCAGACTGGCACGCACCGGCAAGGCGGTGGCGTCAGGTGCGACGAGCCTTAGCGACGTCTCGACCTCTACGGTCGTCGGTCGGATGACACTCATGGACGTTCTCCCCCCGGCACCGCTGCGGAACGCGCGTGTCCCGCTTTTCCCATACTCAGGTGCTACCTCTGGCTACGCTCCGCCATACGCTGACTTCACCCAGTGGTGGGAAGGGGGACGGAAAGGCCGCGTGAATGTGAGCATTCATGTAGGATTTCCGGTTCTGCCCAGTGCGTGATCCCGCCCGGTATCGGGTGGCTCAGTCGTCGACTTACTCCGGTAACGTCCAGTCGGCCGTTGCAGTGACGGGCCCGAGCGACACTGGGGGGTGAAATGGTGACCAAGCAATCCTCAGTGGATCCGGCGGCGGCACCCGGCCCGCCGAAAGTCGCGGTCCGAGCAGCCGAAAAGCGGGGGTACGGAGTGCCGATGGAGCAGCCCGAACGGGCCGGTCGGCCGGCGTCCGACGCCGGTCGGTCCGGTGGTGGCGCCGGTGCTGGTCGTGGTGACGACGCTGCCACCGGTGGCGACGCCGCCGTTGGTGGTGGCGGAATCGCCGTGCAGGATCCTCCGCGCCGGCCTCGCTGGCGCGAACGGATCTCGCTGACCCTCGACCTCATCCGCGCCAACCCCACCGGGCGGATCGCACTCAAGATCTTCATCGCGATCGCCGGGGCGCTGGTGGTGACCATCGGCATTGCCCTCATCCCGCTCCCCGGGCCGGGCTGGCTGCTGGTGATCGCCGGCCTGGGCATCTGGGCCGTCGAATACCACTGGGCTCGACGGCTGCTCGGCTTCACCCGCCGCCACGTCCACGGCTGGACACGCTGGGTGACAAGGCAGTCGCTGCTGGTGCGAATCGTGCTCGGCTCCGTCGGCCTGGTCTTCGTGGCCACGGTGGTCTGGCTGTCCCTCAAGTACAGCCTCGGCATCGACGTGGTCGCCGAGGCGATGCAGTACCTGGCGACGCACTGACCCCGGATTTCCGGTCCGGTTCCACGATCGGGTAGAGTCAGTGGCGCTGAGGGCGATTAGCTCAGTGGGAGAGCGCTTCGTTCACACCGAAGAGGTCGCTGGTTCGATACCAGCATCGCCCACTCTCAGTTTTCGCAGGTCAGAAACCCGTTGCCGGATCAGTCGGTAACGGGCTTCGCCGTAAGTGCTGCTTACACTGGGAGCAGATTGGGAGCAGCGCGGCTGCTTCTGGGTTCGGGCCGCCATGGACCCGTCCGGTTGAGTGACCTGACGTGCGGTGCCGAGCGGGCCTGCCGGCTAGTTGAGGAGCTGGGCCGACCGCTGCCGGTGCCGCGCGGCGAGAGGGTGGCCCCGGTTATGGCTCATGGGGTGACCGGCGGCCGTAGGTCCGATGGGTGGCCCATAAGGCGAGGTCGTGTACCCAGAGCTCGGCGCTCTGCCGGGACTTGACGGCCCACTTTGTTGCGTTCTTTGACGCGAAGTGGTCCAGGACCTGACGGTCAGTCGCCGTCCATGCGGGAAGCTCGGCCAGCCACTGTTCTGCCTGTTTCGCGCGGTGGCCGCTGCCGATCAGCCATGGGATGAGCAGCGCGAGTTCGACCCATGCCGCGGCCTTGGTTGCCCACGCCCAATCGACGATCCGTAGGCCGCGTGGCGTCACGATCAAGTTGGCCGGGTTGAGGTCGGAATGGATAAGCGTCTCGCCATCCATCGCCGGGTGCGCGAACCCGAGCCGGGCTGCCGGGGTGAACCACATCTCGCCAGGCGCAGGCGTCTCTTGAAGTGCTTTCAGCGCGGCGAGGAGCAGATCGAGGTCTCTACTGCCGGGTGACAGGTCGGGGTGGGGGCCGGCAAGATGTTCGGTCCCCACCACCAGCCAGCCATCGGATTCGAACTGCCACAAGACCGCGGGCGGGTGCCGGTCGATGGCTCGGGTGGCCGCGAGTTCGTAGCGCAGCGACCGAACGCTCAGCTCGCCGGAGGCTGCCTTGACGAAGATCCGCCCGGCGGGTCCGGTCACCGTCGAGGCGATCTCGGCGTGGTTGCCACTGGAAGCCGAGGTGACGTCGAAGGTTCCGCCGACCCGTTCGGCGATCCCTGCCGTGACACTCTCCGGCAGAGCGGTCCAGTCGCTGCGCATCGGATCTCCCCTCTGCTACGTGCCCGGTTGAGGCGGATTCGGCGGACAGCAGGACTCGGCCTCGCCGCCCCAGAATTCCATGTCGACCCGGTAGCCGGTCGCGTGCAGCCCCGCGAGTGTGTAGGTGATGGCGGTGGCGTCCTGCATGGCCTCGGTCACGATCGGCCGATGGCGCACGTAGTGGCCCGCGATCGGGTCTGCTGCACCGATGCCCGGCGAAGTGCCGAATATCGTCGGATCTGCGACGGAAGCCACGGATCACCGTCGGTTTAAGGACTAATCCGTCGGCTCCCGCTGATCGTGCGCGTGTTCAGGGGCAACCACCACCACCATCAGGCTGGTCCTTCGGGCCTCTTCGACGTGCATATCCCGTCCAGTGTCATTGAGCCATTTTCATCCTGCGTAGCGGTTCGCTTCGACGTGGTGCAGGACGAGGATGGCTTGCGCGATCGCGGTGGCTCGGCGTGGACAGCAGCGCAGCTTGACCAGGACCTTCCAGGTCTTGAGGGTGGAGATCGCTCGTTCTCCGCGGGCGCGGATCTTCGCGTGGGCCCGGTTCACGGCCTTCTGCCTGCGTGACAGCTTTGG